>JBOGJT010000260.1:0-1989 GCA_050745065.1 Terriglobia bacterium | reverse complement strand
TTTTGCTTCCTTGAATTGCCGTGACCGTCGCGCCGGGAACCGGATAACCGTTGAACGTGACCTGGCCGTGATGCTGCGAAGCCGCCGCAACGCCTGCAGCTTCCAGGCACACAATTACGCAAACGATACGGACGTAATTGTTCATGTGTCGCCATGTCATCGAATGTCCGACCGCCGCTGTGCGGCCTGTAGGGCGGATCCGCGCTTTTCAGGTCGGCGGTTTGTCTGTGCGTTCCCCATGAAAAGCCGCAGACCCCAAAAGCGAGGGTCTGCGCTACGCTCGCCACCCGTTCTCCAACCGCTAATTCGGCGTCGGAGGCTCAATGTGATCGATCACAAGGACCTCGACCGGGCCTTTTTCCGGTTTGAGTTTCAGCCCAAGCTGCTCCTGAATTGCCGTGAAGATCGAAGGTGCGGAAGAATCAGGCGCAGGCCCCACACCCGTCGCTGCTTGCTGATTTTCCCCGGCCCCCGCGCCTCGACCCCCGCCCGGCCCCGGGCCCTCAGCCATCATCTGGCCACGGCCCATTTCCGGTGTCCATTTGAGCGTGAAATCGTAGCTGCCCTTGAGACCCGTTTTGTCCTGCACAAGGCGTCCGCCGAGCTCCGGCCGGCGCGACAGCACATTCACGAGAAGGCTGATGGGCGCTGCCATGCAAGTGAGTTGCCCCGGCTGCATCCTCACGCCGCGAAATGCATGGGGACCGGGAGCACTGGCGCCCATAGGTCCGGGGGGCGGGAGCTTCGTTGCCGTCAGCTTCGGACCATTCTTCGCGATGACCAGCGCGTAAACGGGCCGCTCCCTGGTTTCACGGCTCACCCGGAGCTTGAAACGATCCGCGAGCAGCGACTGAACCATCAATCTGACTTGAGCCCCGCCTTCATCAAACGAAAGCTTTCGCATTTTCTGAACGAACGCGTCATCCTCCTTCGCGTCGATGTTGAATCTTTGGGAATTGACCCAGCCAGGCGCGCCCACGAGCTGACCATCCGATTTGAGGTTGTAGGCAAATTCGATGAGCATCTTTGCTGGCACGCCGTTCGCGTTGAACCTGCCGGGCGTCGTTCCGAGCCGAAACATATGGCTTCCTGGAGGGGCGGGCTTGATTGATGCAACTTCGAATTTTGGGGCCGCCGTCTCGGTTGCGTTGCTCGCTTGCACTGCCGAGCCTTGGGGAGGGTTCGCCTGCCCCGGCCTGCCCTGGGCGAGACCGAACCCGATTGGTAAGGCGACGGCCAGGAATCCCGCTACCACGAGCAGCAGCTTTGTGCGGACGCCCAATTTACGTGCGACGCGCTGCGTCATGATGCGGACGATACGCTTCTTCAGATCGGAGCCTGTAACTCCGGAGACGCAAGCCAGCGGAGATCCCACGCAGAATTCGCAGGCCTTCAGGATGCTTTCAGCGTAGACCTGCGGTGGGTTGCCTAACTGCAACACCCCCTCGTCGCAGGCGCGTTCGCGTTCCTCTACCATCCTCCCTCCCATCCACCAGACCAAAGGGTGAAACCAGAAGACGGCCTCAACTACCATGTGCAGCAGCGCCGCCAGGTTGTCGCGGCGGCGTACGTGCCACAATTCGTGAGCAAGGATGGCTTCCAACTGACCGTCATCCAGGCGCTCGGAGATCCCTTTCGGCCAGACCAAAACCGGCCGGAAGACGCCGAAAATCCCAGGTTCGAGAGTTGCTCGCGACAACAACACGGCGATCGGCCTCCGTATTCCCGCCACGCGCTCCAGGCGCCGCAGCGCTTCCACTTCACGCCCGCCAAGCAGCGGCGCGGCTTCTCCCAAACCAGCAGAGATCCGCCGCCAGCGCGCGTACCATATGAGGAGAACCGCCATGAATCCGCAGAGCCAGATGATCCCAATCAACGCGGGAAGCAGATGCGCGGGTAGCGCAGAATTTGCGCTTTTCAAACTCTGCGGCTTGTGGGTTGGGATCACAAGAAAAGCCGCAGATCTGCACAGGCGGCAGGTCTGCGCTA
>JBOGJT010000259.1:0-4959 GCA_050745065.1 Terriglobia bacterium | reverse complement strand
TGTCGCACGTGAAAGACGCGCTGAAGGGGAGCGGTGATAAGGTCTATAAAATCGACGTGGCCAAGCTCTTCGCGATTGCCAGGGCCAGCAACTACCGCGGCTACTTCTCCATGGAATGGGATACTGGGATTGGCGCCGATCCTTACCAGGGCACGCGGCGGCTCATCGAAGAGACGATGAAGTATATGTAAACGCAGAAGCAAGTAGCAAATAGCGCAGAGTTTCGCGTTTTGAAACCCTGCGGCATTTATCTTCCGCATGGCACGACTAAAAGCCGCGGAGTTACAAACCAACTCCGCGCTAGTCGCTTCTGCCCCCTCGTTGGGATTGACTACAGGCCCAGCGAGTAGCAGGGTTTCGCGTTGTGAAACTCTGCGGCATTTATCTTCGCATGACACGACTAAATGCCGCGGAGTTACAAACCAACTCCGCGCTACTCGCTCGCTTGCGCGTCCCGCAACAAGCCCACGGCCAATTCACAAACGAATTGACCGTGGCTACCCGCTGCAGCGTCTTCATTATTCCGCTCCATTGGCGAGCGTGGGCCTGCTTTGACGCAAAATGATTCTGGGATGCTGAAAGACCATTGCGCTGGCGAAGCGCGCAGCGGGGAGCTTTACGCCGAAAGTATAGGTTCGGCCACCCCGGCCTTCCGCGGCCTTGCTGCCCTCATATTTCCAATCTTCCTGTTTGAGAAACGCCACGTCCACACGCCAGATGACGACGGGTGTTCCGGCCTTAATGATCTTCGCCGGGTCAACCAGGTAACGCCAGACGATATACCAGCCGGCATGGTTGTAATGCGACTGGAGCGCCCACGGGCGTGTGGATCCTTTTGATTCGAGAGCCTGTTCAGGAGGCGGACTTACTTTTCCTCCAAGCGAAAGATCGGGAAAGCGCTGCTCGGCCACATCAGGGTGCTTGTGTTTCTTGTAAGGGCTGAGCGAGTGGAGCGCCCGGACGCCAAAAATACCTACCAAGCCGCTGAACGCGTTGGCCTGCTCAAGATAGACCTCGATCAGTTCGCCTGTCTCGCGCTCGATATAGTCGATTGCCCTATGGATATGGACAATCTTGAGCTCGGGCGGAAGCGGGACCTTCCGGTCAAAACCTTCGGTCTCTGCGGTCAACCATCGCTCCAGGAAAAGCAGGCTTTAACTATGCGGGAAGTATCAATTGTAAAATTGCGCTTGAGTCTTGGTCTCGCGGCGAACGGTTTGCTGGCGCTGCGTCGAACGCAGCGAGATTGGGGATGGCGCGCTCAGCCACTTCGAAAAACGAAGGGTCATTTTCGACGCCGATGCTATCATAGCCGAGCGCAACGGCGGCGGCAATGGTTGACCCCGCCCCCATGAACGGGTCGAGCACGACCCCATCGCCGAGCGGCAGGGCTGCGCGCACGATCTGCCGCATGAAAACCTGCGGCTTGAGCGAGGGATGCGGCGCAACACGGCGCTCTTCGGGACGCGCAGGTGCGGACCGGATGACGTCCGCGAAGGGCTGCTCGGCCGAGATGCGCCGCAGGCCGCCCGTATTCCACTTGCGTAAATTATCCTGCACTCGCCCTTCGCAGGGCTTGCGGAAAAGGCCCCACGGCTCCCAGCCTGAGCGCGGCATCACGGTGACGCCGGCAAATTCCCCGTGCGCGTTTTTGGGGCGGTCGCCGCCACGCAACGTTTTGACCAGACGGATAATTTCGCCGCGCTTTTCAAAGCCAGTTTCCATCAAAGGCAGATAAGCGAGATGTGAAAGCAAGGGGTTTGTGGCAATAAACAAGTGTCCGCCCGGAACGAGCACGCGAATGGCGCGGCGGCTGAACCGGGAAAAAAAACCCGCAGCTTTGCGCGGTCGGTATTAGTGAGCACCGTGAAGCGCGGCAGCGGACTACGTTTACAGCCATCAAAAGAGGGCGGGATGCGCCAGACGCCGCCGTGTCCGTTGCGAAGCTTGATTTTTTCCTTCGGAGTGTATTCCTTGAGTCCGTAAGGTGGATCGGTAACGATGGCATGAATAGAGTTCCCCCCCCGCTTTTCCATCCACTCCAGGCTGTCACCCAAATGCAGACTGTAGCGCGCCATACGCCGCCCTCTCTTTTATTATGAGCGATATTATCATGGATTGTGACGCAGCATGATTGCCCGTTCCGATTCCACGCCCCAGTCCCATGTATCCTCAAAGGCGTGAATCTGCGCGGCGGATTCTGCCCCACTTTCTTTTGAAGAGCAGGTCGTAATTGGCATTGGAATTGAAAGGCGGGTCGAGGTAGATGAGATCGACGGAATGGTTCGGCATGCTGGACCGCAAGACTTCGAGGTTGTCGCCAAAGCAGAGCGCGTTTTTCCAGTCCAAGCACCCTCGCTTTCGTTATGCGCCATACTACGGCAGGACCGCCGCCGGGGCAACACCATTGCAGCGGAGGCCTCTGGCCGACACCCTCAGCGCCAACGTCATACAATGTGCTGGATGCGAAAACAAGTCAGCGACAAAACGCAACACCCGCGCAACGCAGGAAGGAAAGGGAAGTGATCGATATGCCGCAAGTCATTGAACAGCATGGTAGGCCTGGGGAGATTCGAACTCCCGACCCACGGTTTAGGAAACCGTTGCTCTATCCGTCTGAGCTACAGGCCCGCTTCTCCTGATTCTACCCGGTTGCGCGCCAACACCGGCAAAAAATTACCGATTTTGTAGCGGCGGCCGTTGTTTGCACCAGGGCGATCGGGGACTGCCCGTAGGGGCGCTGCTTGCTGCGCCCTCAAGCGAAGAGGTGACCATCACGGTTTTCGAGGTAGGAGTAGCGCAGAGGTTTGCGGTTAAAACTCTGCGGTATTTGCTCTGATGAATACGAAAAAGCCGCAGAGTTTTGACAGCAAAACTCTGCGCTACACATCTGTCACGAACCCCGAGACCCTATTCGTAGCGCAGCGCCACCAGCGGATCAACTCGTGAAGCCCTGCGTGCGGGAAGGTAGCCTGCCAAGACGGCGACAGCCAGCATCACGGCGGTTGCTATTCCAATCGTTACCGGATCTGTGGACTTCAATCCAAACAACATACGTGAAACCAGTTTGGACGCAGCCAGCGCGCATGGGACCCCAATTGCCACGCCAATCCCGATCAAGAGCAGAGTCTCGCGCAATACCATCCAGAGAATGTCTCCCCGCTGCGCGCCCAGCGCCATGCGAATGCCGATTTCGTTGGTTCTGCGAGCCACCGAATAGCTCAACACGCCATAGAGACCCACGCAGGCCAGCAGCAACGCAAGGCCGCCGAAGAAGCTCGAAAGCTGGGCAAACAACCGTTCCTGCATCAACGATTCGCCAATCTTTTCCGTCTCCGTGTGAATGTCAAATAGCGGAAGGTTTTTGTCCACGTTGTTTACCACCTGGCGCAGGGAGGGAACCATGGCGAGAGGATTGCCGTGGGTACGCACTTCGAAATACACGGCGCCAGCTTGCGACAGCGCCTGGAGGTAGGGAACGTATACCGTCGGTGGGTCTGCATTTCGCAGCTCTCCATACTTCGCGTTCTGGACAAGGCCGGCAATCGTGAATTCGTCGGCGGCGCTTTTAGGCTTACCGAAAGCAAACCGCCGCCCGATGGGGCTGCCATTGCCGAACACTTGACGTGCCAAGGCCTCGTTCACGACGGCAATCTTGGGGGAATTCTCTGTGTCTATGGCCCCAACACCGCGACCCAGCAGTAACTTGATTCCTGTTGTCTTAAAAAACTGCGGCCCAACAGCGTTGACCCACGCCTTCACCTGGTTATCACTGGCTGACTTCGGCGTGTAGCCTTCGATTGTAATGCCATCGATGGTTTCGCCCGCCCCAATCAAGCCACGTTCGGACAAGCTGGCGGACTCGACGCCGGGAAGAGCCTGAATCCGGAGGAGCAATTCCTTGTAAAGGTTTGCCAGCCGCTCGCCCTCGTAACCAGTTCGGCCGGGACCGATGCCAAAGAGGAGCAGGTTATGACGGTTGAAGCCGAGGTTTTGATTTTCCAGATTCTCCAGCGTGCGGACAAACAAGCCAGCGCCGATCAGCAAGAGTAGAGAGGCGGCTACCTGTGCCACGACCAGAGCCCGACCCAGCTTAGATTTGGCGCCCCGGTTTGCAGGCGCGCTGCCTGCGTTTTCTTTGAGGGCAGGGGTTATATCGACGTGCGTCGCGCGAAGGGCAGGCGCGAGACCAAACAGAATCCCGGTCACGAGGGATACCGCCGCCGTAAAGGCAAGAATCATTCCATCGGGGTGAACATCGAGGAAGAGAGATTCCCGGCCACTCGCAATCAGCGCGAGCAAAATGTGCGTTCCCCAGAAAGCGAGGAGGATGCCACAAGCTCCTCCCATTGCCGCGAGCAGGACGCTTTCCGTCAGCAGTTGGCGGATCAGCCGGAGCCGGCTTGCGCCAATGGCTAGCCGCACAGCAATCTCTTTCTGGCGTGCTGCGGATTTAGCCAGAAGCAAATTGGCTACGTTGGCGCAGGCGATCAACAACACCAACCCCACCAGCGCCATCAGGATCCAAAGCGGCTTGGAAAATTCCTTGCGCAGCTCGTTCAACCCTTTGCTCGCCGAACTCGTCTCCAACTGAGGAAGAAGCTGGGATTTAGGCGTTGGATTCAGCCCTGTGGTCATGCTCTGCGTGAAGAGTACGCTCATTGCGGCGCGCGCCTGCTGTCCGGTCACGCCGGGCTTCAGCCGCCCCATGATGAGGACCCACCAATTGTTGCGCTCCGCAAACAGTGACTGACCAGGGTCTCCCCAGTCCGGCAGGATCGCGTGTGCTGTTGTGATGGGCACCCAAATCTCCAGGCGGGTTCCCGGCTCGACCCCGAAGAACTCAGGCGGCGCCACGCCCACGATCGTAAAGGGAACGCGATCTATAGAGACTGCTTTCCCGATGACTGAACGGCTGCGCCCGAACCCCCTCTCCCAATAGCCGTAGCTGATCACGGC
>JBOGJT010000258.1:0-18319 GCA_050745065.1 Terriglobia bacterium | reverse complement strand
CCTCTATCTCAGCTCCCATCTGCGCGCAAAGGGTTACGCAGTGGAAGTGTTTGACACGACGTTCAGAACGAGCCTGGAACTTTTCGGGTTTCTGCGCTCCACGCCTCCCGCCGTCCTCGGGGTGTATGCGAACCTCATGACACGTCCGTCCGTCGTGCGGATTATACGCGCCGCCAAAGAGGCCGGCTGGACTACCGTTGTGGGAGGGCCGGAGCCGGGGCTTACATCGACGAATACCTCTCGGCAGGCGCGGACGTCGTGGTAATCGGCGAGGGCGAGGTGACCCTTGGAGAATTGCTCGCTGCATTGCGAGGGGGCTCGCGTTCAGCTCTAGCCCAAGTGAACGGAATAGCTTTCTACAATGAGGATGGATCCATTTGTCACACTCCGCCTCGCGCCCTGATCCCTGATATTGACGCCCAGCCGTGGCCCGACCGTGAGGCTGTGAATATCGAGCAGTACGTGAAGGTTTGGCGGGAGCACCATGGCACCGGATCCGTCTCGCTGATTACGGCCCGTGGATGCCCGTACCGCTGCCGATGGTGCAGTCACGGAGTGTTCGGCCACACGCATCGGAGGCGGAAGCCCGTTTCCGTGGTGGACGAGCTCGAATGGCTGCTTCAACGCTACGAGCCGGACATGGCCTGGATCGCGGACGACGTTTTCACCATCCACCACGGCTGGCTCTGCCAGTACGCGGCTGAAATGAAGCGCCGAAGCCTGAAAGTTCCGTTTGAATGCATCTCACGCGCTGACCGGCTCAACGAGCAGGTGATGGACATTCTGGCTGACCTTGGCTGCTTGCGGGTGTGGATCGGATCGGAGAGCGGCTCCCAGCGCGTGCTGGACGCGATGGAACGCGGGGTGACGATAGAGCAAGTCCAAAAAGCGGTCCGGCTGGCTAAATCTAGGGGAATCAAGGCAGGGATGTTCCTGATGTGGGGATATGAAGGCGAGGAATTGGAAGACATCGAGGCCACCGTCGAGCACGTTAAGCGGACAGACCCAGACGTCTATTTCACTACCGTCTCCTACCCCATCAAAGGGACTCGTTACTATGAGGCGGTCACTTCGCGTCTTGTCAGCGTCAAAGCCTGGAGTGAAGGCTCCGACCGCGATTACCGGCTTCGGGGGCGCCACTCCCGCCGCTTTTATCAATTCGCAGACCAGCTTTTGCGTTCCGAAGTCGAGCTCACTCGCCTTCTCAATGGCTTGGGTGCTAGCGAGCCGCCTGAGTCCCCCGCAGCGGTGGAGTTGAAGACGAGGATTTCCCAAGCGCGCGAAGGATTGCGGTCTTCCTTAGCCGAGATCGAGGCTTGAGCTGATTGTGAACAGATGAGAGATACCGCAGCCGCAGCCTTCCAAAACCGGAACGACGAGGCGCCGTTTGACGCAGTCGCCCCCACCTATGATGAGACCTTCACCAGCTCTCACATTGGGCGTGCGCAACGGGAATTGATCACCCGCGAACTCGATCACGTCTTTCACGCCGGCGAGCGTGTTCTTGAACTGAACTGCGGCACTGGGATCGACGCAATTCATCTGGCGGGCCGCGGCGTTAAAGTCCTGGCATGTGACATCTCCTCCCGCATGATCGAGATGGCGCGCCAGAGCGCAGCTCGAGCCGGGCGCAAATCCTGCTTGCCCGCTCCGGCGGCGTTCCGCGCTTTGGCCACGGAAGAAATAGGACGCCTTCGCCGCGAGGGCCTCGATGGTCAGTTCGACGGCGCTCTTTCAAATTTTGCCGGATTAAATTGCATCGCCGATCTTCGCAGCACCGCCTGTGATCTGGCGGCTCTCTTGAAGCCGGGCGCGCCCTTCCTGCTCTGTGTTTTCGGGCACTTTTGCGCTTGGGAAGTCATTTGGTATCTCGGCCACGGGAAGCCCTCGAAGGCCTTCCGGCGGCTTCGCCGGGCGGGGAGCGTTGTGCGTCTTGCAGACGGCGCATCAGTGTGGATTCATTATCCGCCGGTGCGGGAATTAGCCCGTATTTTCGCTCCCGAGTTCAAGCTTAAGAAATGGAGCGGCATTGGCATCACGGTTCCCCCGACCTATCTGGAAACGTTCGCGATACGCTTCCCGAAACTCTTCAATGTCTTTTCGAGCCTGGACCGGGGATTGGGGTCCCTACCTCTCGCTCGCGGCATGGCGGACCACGTCCTGCTGAAGTTTGAACGTGATCATTATGATCGTTCTTTACAATCCGAAGGCAACCCGGTTTAGAAACCGAAGATTTCCGCTCTCCGTACTCTCGATCGCCGCTCTCCTTGAAGGGCGCGAGGAATACGCCATCGTTGACGGAAATCTACACCCTCACGCCACGGCGCACCTCGCCGACCTGATGCGAGAGAAGCCCGTCGAGATGCTGGCCGTCACGGTGATGCCGGGCCCACAGATGCGAAGTGCGGTCGAAAGCTGCCGTGAGCTCCACGCACTCTTTCCCGGCGTGCCTATTGTTTGGGGAGGATATTTCGCCTCGAACTATACGGCGGCCGCTCTGAACGCTCCCTACGTGGATTTTGCCGTGCGCGGCCAAGGCGAAGAAACATTTCTTGATCTGCTCCAGGCGCTGCGTGGACGCCGTGACTTCAGCGCAATCCCCGGTCTCTCTTACAAGGAGAGCAACGGGCAATGCCGCCATAACAGCGAAAGGCGAATGAAAGGTCCCGGCGAGTTTCCTTGGTATCCCTACCACCGGATTCCGATGGAAGAATATCTTCTTCCCACGTTTCTCGGAAGCCGTACCGCCGTCCACCAGGCCAGCATCGGGTGCCCGTTCCGGTGCAATTTTTGCGGCGTGGCAACATTTTCCGGCAGCCGCGAAAAGATGGAATCTCCTGCGCGCACCGAAGCCATCTTACGGCATCTCGCTGGCGCTTACGGAGTGGACGCCGTACAGTTTTACGACAACAACTTCTTCCTCCGCGAGGATCACGCCAGAGAGCTGGCGGACCGCCTCGCACCACTTAAGATGCGCTGGTGGTGCGAGGCTCGGACGGACATCATGATGAGATACTCCGACGCCACATGGGAGGCTATTCGCCGCGCCGGTTGTGCGATGATCTTTTTCGGCGCTGAGTCCGGCTCGAACGAGTTCCTCAAGGAGATGAACAAAGATCTCCGCGCGGAGGACACCCTGGCGCTGGCGTCGCGCATCCGCCACTTTGGAATCATTCCAGAGTTCTCGATTATTTTCGGCAACCCCAAGGCTCCTGAGCGTGATACGCAGGAGTGCATGCAGTTTATCCGCAAGCTTAAGCGGCTGAGTGCTGATTGTGAGATTGTGTTTCAGCATTACCCGCCCGTTCCGCAGCGCGACCGCATGTATGGCGGCGTCGAAGCTCAGATTCAGTTTCCGGCTTCGGCAGATGAGTGGGCAACAGATCGCTGGCAGCGGTTTGCGACCCAGAAGGACCCATCCACTCCCTTGCTGCGGCCCCGCACCAAGCGGTTGATTGATAACTTCGAGCTGGTCGTTTCCTCGCTATGGCCGACCGTGCAGGATATCCGGCTGCCGGCGTGGGGCAGGCGGACGCTGGAGTTTTTGGGCAACTGGCGATACCGTTCGAGGATTTATTCTTTTCCCTTCGAATTGAAGTGGGCGCAGCGCGTGATCAACCTTCGCAAACCGAAGGTGGAAAGCCTGTGACCGCAGCGGAGGGCTTAAAGTAACATGAAAGATCGTTCTGAAAGATCGAACCCTCCAATACACGGACCCAGAAAAACGGGAAAACGGGCTTTTGCCGAGCACGGCCTGAAGCACCACAGCCTTGTCTCGGTGGACGAGGGCTACGGCCTCTGGGCGGAAACCCATGACGCCGGGCCGAACCCGCGCATCTCAGCAAGAGGTGGCGTAAAATGAACCGAACCGCCGCTCATCTCCAACGATCTATGGGACACCTTCGAAATGCAAGATAGGATATTCAACTCTGTCATAGAAGCTATCGGCGAGACTCCATTGGTGGAGCTTTCTCGAATAGCCCGAAACTTGGACGGCAGGGTTCTCGCCAAGTTAGAATGCCTCAACCCCGGATATTCCAAGAAGGATCGGGTAGCGCGCCAAATCATCGCCGACGCAGAAGCAGAGGGAACCCTCAGTCCTGGCCAGTCAGTCGTTGAGTTGACCAGCGGAAACACAGGAACCGGGCTGGCAATCGTCTGCGGGATCCGCGGGTATCCGTTTGTGGCGGTCATGTCCAAGGGCAATTCCGTGGAGCGGGCGCGAATGATGATTGCGCTGGGCGCCGAGGTCGTCTTGGTCGACCAGCTTCGAGATTCGGAACCCGGCAAAGTTTCGGGCAGGGATTTGGAATTGGTTGAGCAAATGGCGCAGAAGATTGTAAGAGAACGAAATGCCTTCCGGGCCGACCAGTTCCAACTTCAAGGCAGCTTCCGGGCTCACTACCTCCACACGGGTCCAGAGATTTTGAGGCAATCCAAAAATCAAGTCGAGGCATTCTGCGATTTCGTTGGAACGGGAGGTACTTTTGGCGGCTGTGCTGCGGCCTTCAAAGAAGCGAACCCACAGACGAAGTGCTTCGTCATCGAGCCGGAAGAAGCAGCCGTCCTTGCCGGGCGCGCGGTCCGCAACCCAAACCACCGGATCCAGGGTGGTGGGTATTCAATACCCGAACTGCAATTTGTGAAGCGCGAGTTTGTGGACGGCTTCTTGAGTGTGACCGACGAGCAGGCCATTCAAGCCGCGCGCCGGATGGCGAAAGATGAGGGCATCTTTGCGGGGTTCTCCTCGGGCGCAAACTTAGCCGGCGCCCTGCAATTGCTTCAGGGGCCGTGCAAAGGCAAGACCGTGGCTATCGTCATTTGTGACTCAGGTCTGAAATACCTCAGCACAGATTTGTGGACACAAGAGGCAGCAGCAGAGTCTGTGTGAAAACGCTGGATCATGAGTTGTAGCGGCGGCGTCTCGCCGCCGAGATGCTTGAAAACTAAGCACGGCGGCGGGGACGCCGCTACAGCGCAGATGTCACACAGTCTGAGCATTCCCGCCAAGCGGGACGCCATGCGGGGTCGCATTCACTTGAGTGCGCTCCTAAGTTCTGTTTCGCGCAACTCGGCAGCCAGGCCGAGTTGTGGCAAAAATGTGGCAAACTTCCTGGCTCGTATGTAATGTTGATCGGAGTTTGGGAGGATCCATGAGCCATAGAATCGCTCGCCGCAGATTTTTCCGGACGGCTGGAACCGCGGCCATCGCTGGAGCTGGGTTGGGGATGCTGAGGATTGGGTCGGCGGGAGAAAGTATGCCGGCCGGCGGCGAGGCCCTCCCAGCCGCTAAAATGCCGCGGCTTTTTGCCGGCTGCTGCGCGTATTCTTACAACAAGCATTTACGGCACGGCCCGATGACGATGGAGGACTTCATCCGCAAGGCCGTGGAACTGAGAGTGGACGGCGTTGACATGACAGTCTATTACTTAAAGTCTACGGACCCTGCCTACCTCGCAAGCCTTCGGCATCTGGCCTATAAGAATGCGATGCTGTTTTCTGGCGCGGCGTGCGGCGTCAGTATGGTGCAGGCGGATTCCAGCCGCCGCGCTGCTTCGCTGAATGAAATCAAGAAATGGATCGACGCTACAGACACGCTGGGTGCTTCCCACCTGCGTGTTTTCGCCGGCGAGCTTCCGCACGGAGTCCCGATCGAGGCGGCGATGGGCTGGGTTGTGGATACGATGAAGGCCGCGAGCGATTACTCCGGGAAGAAAGGCATTATGGTCGGCGTGGAGGACCATGAAGGCGTCACGCAGAACGCCGAGGTCTGCCTTGAACTCATGCATCGCGTGAATTCGCCCTTTGCTGGCATCAATCTGGATATCACCAACTTCGTCCCGACGGCCACACAAGACGTCTACTCTCAAATTGAGGCGTGCATTCCGTACGCCACCCATACCCATATTCGCGATCATTTTCCCGGTGGCGCCCCGGTTGATATGGACCGTGTGTGGCGCATGTTCGCGCGGGCGGGGTTCAAGGGTTATATGTCTGCGGAATACGAAGGCGCAGAAGATCCCATGACGGCCGTACCCAAGCTGGTTGGAAGAATCCGAGCGCTGTGCAAGAAATATTCAACCGTTTAGGTTCGAAATGGTGGGGCGGCTTCACCCGGCTTCGGAAAAACGCCGAGAGCCTGTCATCCTGAGGAGCTGAAGGCGACGAACAATCTCGCATGTCATTGTTTTCATACAAAAGCAGATTCTTCGCTTCGCTCCGAATGACAGCCAAAAAAAGAGTTTTTCCGCAGCCTGTTCACTCCGCCGTGGTAGGCTGAAAACTCATAACTTGCCGCGATGTGAAATCGCCGCCGCATCCTTGACACAAGTTTTCCAATGAGCTGCCAGGAGAGTAAGCATGCTAAGACGCATGGTGGTATCGTGGAGTGCTGGCGGGTTCCTCCAAAGATCAGGCTCTCTCATCATCCTTGTCCTTGTGGTCAGTCTTTCCGCATTGCCGCAATCGAACCAGGTTCGCCGCGTCCGCGAGTGGCGCTCGTACGGCCACGATCCTGGAGGCATGAGGTTTTCGCAGCTTAAACAGATTACCCGAAGTAATGTCTCCCGGTTGAAAAGGGTGTGGACGTATCACACCGGGGAGGTGAACGCTCAAATGCGGAGCCGGGAAGGAAGCCGGGTTGTCGCGTTTGAGTGCACCCCCTTGATGATCGGAGACGTTCTATACTTTTCAACCGCGGCCCACCGGGTCATTGCATTGAATGCCGAAACGGGGGTCGAGATTTGGAAATTCAACCCGCAAGTGGGCAGAACCGCTCCCCGCTGGCACGAACCGAGCCGCGGAGTGTCTTACTGGGAGGGCCCTTCGGCAACTGGGCATGGAATAGATCAGCGCATCCTCTTCACCACAGCCGACGCTCGACTCGTCGCGCTTGATGCCCGCACTGGGAAGCCCTGTCCCGGTTTTGGGAAGAACGGCGCCATCAAACTCCGCCACGGGGTGGCCGACCGGTGGCCTGATTTGGAGTTTTCTGTAACCTCCCCAGCCGTCATCTACAAAGATTTAGTGATCGTTGGGTCAACGGTTCAGGAATATCCCTCGCGCGGGCCGAGCGGTGCGGTGAGGGCCTTCAACGTGCGAACGGGAAGGCTCGTCTGGAAATTTGGCACTGTCCCTGGACCCGGCCAAGTGGGACATGACACCTGGGAAGGGGATTCGTGGAAGGATCGGTCAGGAACCAATGCTTGGTCTATGATGAGTCTTGACGCACGGCGCGGGATTGTGTTCCTGCCTCTGGGATCACCTTCTTACGATTTCTATGGAGCCGACCGCAAGGGCAAAGACCTCTTTGGCAACTCACTGGTGGCGCTGAACGCCAGGACGGGGAAGCTCTTGTGGTACTACCAGATGGTTCACCATGATCTTTGGGATTACGATTTGCCCGCGCAGCCCGTCCTCGTTACCGTGCGCCGCGAAGGGCGCGAAATCCCGGCCGTGGCGCAGGTAACGAAGATGGGCTTTGTTTTCGTGCTCAACAGAGTTACCGGAAAACCACTCTTTCCCGTTGAGGAGCGCTCTGTTCCAGCCAGCAAGGTTCCTGGAGAGAGCGCATGGCCCACACAACCTTTTCCCTTAATGCCGCCTCCGCTTGCGCGCATATCCCTTACCCGGAAGGATATTACCGACGTCACTCCTGAGTCGCACAAGTATTGTGAGAAAACGTTTGGAGCATTCCTTCCGGCGCACATTTTTACTCCTTGGGGGCAGAACCTTACCATCGACATTCCGGGAACACTTGGGGGTGGCACTTGGGCAGGAGGAGCTTTTGATCCCTCAAATTCTTATTTCTACGTCAATGTAAACGAGCTGGGGGCTGTTGGCATGATGAAACCGCAGCCCGCTGGCTCTCCGGAGCCTTTCCGCCGCGCAAGCCCATGGGGAGCGTATGCGCGATTTTGGGACCCGAACCATTATCCGTGCCAGAAACCACCCTGGGGAACGCTGAATGCCATCAATCTAAATACCGGACAACTCGCGTGGAAGGTTCCTCTCGGCGTGGTGGATCAGCTCTTGTCAAAGGGAATACCACCGACTGGCACGCCGAATATCGGAGGTCCGATTGTAACCGCGGGAGGGTTGGTTTTTATCGCGGGGTCAAGTGACAGCCAGTTTCGAGCCTTCGATGCCCAAACCGGCAAGCAGTTGTGGGTGACGAGGCTCGAAGCGAGCGGCTACGCCACTCCCATGACTTACACGGGCGAAAAAACCGGGAAACAATTTGTGGTCATCGCGGCGGGAGGCGGGGGCTATTTTAGCAGCAAGGTTTCCGATACCCTGGATGCGTTCGCGCTGCCGGATCATTAAATGCTACATATGATCGTCACAACGCTTGCTGGTGCGGCACCGGGTCGCAAGTACTAGTTGCCGCGCCGCCGAAATATTCGAAAAATAAACCACGGCGGCGGGACGCGGCCCGTACAGCCGCCGTTGGTTAGGTTGAAAGGTCACAACAGACTCGGCTCATCTGACCGCAATGGGGCCCAGATCGTACCATCCGTCAGGTTGCCGGCCTTCGATTGCCAGCCGGATTGCGGGCAGGCGCGTTCGTGGGTTGAGCAAGGCCACCCGAAAGCGATACGCCCCAGGTTTGAGGTTTGCAGGCACATACACCGTTCCGTCAAACACTGCGTCGCCGGGTAACCATTTCTCAACCTGCGCGGTGGTCTGAATAACACTGCTTCCGGCAGGGGAATAAAGTTCAACAGCGAGAATGTAATCGCGGTAAACGGGCGCAACCCCAGCGTTCAGCCACCACATGTGCACTGGCATCATGGAGCCTGCTTTGACGAATTTCGGATATTCAATCCGCCGCAAAATGAATCGATAGCCCATCTTCTGCTGAAATTCGTCGAATTTTTCTTTCCATTGGGGAGGGATCGCTGAGGATTTGATGTTCACATAGCTCACGTGCCAGCGGAGGGCTTGGTTCATGATGTAATCCAGATCCCAGCCCTGATTCAGCCAGAAGGTAGGGACCCCGCATGTTTCGAGCGAGACCGGGCTGCGCTCCCAAGCATTCTGAATGCGGGTACGAACAATCTGCTCCGGATACACGCCCAGCATCTCTGAAGTTGCGCGAGTCTCACCGCGCAGCTCCCCCATGTCCCCCCAGCAGTCCAACCGCCAGCCCGTTCCATGCGATACGGCGTAACCCAACGCGCGGGCCTGGTCGAAATTCATCAGCAATGGCGTGCGCGGGAAGGACTTGAGGTAAACATCGATTAATCGCTTTTGATAGCGAAACGCAGGCATGTAGGGGCTCCAGCCCTCGCCCCAATAGCCGACGGTGGAGATATCGACGCTTTCAAGCCAAGGGTTCCCGTCGTAGCGCATTCCCGCGGCTGTGACAAGTTCACCCCAGTATTTCAAGTACAGCGGATCACTGAAGTCGGGCTGCCAGATACTCCCGTCCGGGTCAGACGGTTTGTTTGCGCGACGCGCGCCCGAATTACGGTACCACTCCGGCAGCGGATGCCTCTCATCATAGGGCATTAACCGGATGGCCAGCGTTTGATGATGTTGGCGCGCCTGCTTGAGAGCGTTGTCAATGATCTCCCAGTGGATTTCTCCGTGTTTCGGCTCTAGAGTCTCCCAGAACCACCGGCAATAAGAAATCGTACTCTCGGGGAAATCGGGTTTGGTTGCGGAGAGAGTGATAGCCGTTGTAGGCCCCGCTTCGGACCACGTTAGGCCAGGATTAAGTGGATCACCGTTGAACCGCTGAAAGGTTTCAATCCCTTTTCCTGGATTAACCAGGACACCTTTAATCTCCTTCGGAAGAATGATCACATTGGCGGATTGCGATATTGCAGCTTGGGCGGTGAAAGCTAGCAATGCAACCGTAATGATCGCGCGTCTCATATGTTTCCCTCGGCGTCGAAAATAGCCAACGTAGCGTTAAAAGCAAAGTGGGTTGCGATAGTCGCCGTTTGCCGTCGCCCCCGCGAAGGCGGGGGCCCATATGGATTCCCGCGTTCGCGGGCATGACCGCTGCGGTGATTTTCGACAGAGCGTCAAAAGACGCCGCCAAGAAGCGCCAGTGTAACATGGGAGATTGCACCGGGCATGTTTTCTTTCTAAAACCGACGCGTTTTCAATAAAAAGTGACTTGACAACTCAAACCCGGAGACGTAGACTGACCAGCAGATTGTGGTCTGTTGGTTTATGGATTCCTGCATTTGCTTATGAATCATGCCCCGATGTCCAAACGACTTGGCCGGGTTTATGTCTTAAGGTTGGGACCTTGGAGGAGGCAACCGTGCGCAGACTGATCATCACCCTATTCCTCATTGTGGGACTCATGCCCGGTTTGTTATTGGGGCAGGGTTCGCTCGGGACAATTACCGGCTCGGTGCTTGATCCGAGTGGCGCATCCATCCCAGGGGCGGCCATCATAATTACTTCCATCGAGACGGGAGTCACATCGACATCAAAGAGCTCGAGTGCCGGCTACTACAGCGTTGCTGTTCCGCCGGGGAGCTACCGCGTGAGTGTGACAAAGCAGGGATTCCAAACCGGGGTGGTGAACGGCGTCCTGGTAAGCGTCGCATCTACGGTGACGGCAAATGTTACTTTGCAGATCGGCAGCACTAAGCAGACCGTGACCGTTTCCGGTCAGACTTCGTTGTTAACTCCGAATACAGCCGAAGTGGGCGGGAGCATCACGCCCCAGGAATTCCAGGCTCTGCCCATCCAGGTGGACGATGGCGGCCGGGACATTGAAACATTCGTCTGGGCAAGCCTGCCCGGAACGATTGGCAATTCCTATCAAGGCTCAATTAACGGCGGACAGCAGTTTAGCGCAAACATTGTGATCGACGGCATCAGCGTGGCGCGTTATGACATGAGCGGAGGAGCGCTTGCGGAATTCAGCCCTACAGCAGATTCCATCGGCGAATTCAAGGTTCAGATGGCGAACTATTCGGCTGAATATGACAATACCGGCGGAGGGATCATGAATTTCGCCATGAAATCCGGCACAAACCAGTTTCATGGCAGTGTTTTTGAATTTCTTCAAAACCCCATCTTCAACGCTGCCGGGTTGGAGGCGAACGCGTTTGGCCTCGCCAAAGACAACACGCGGCAAAACGACTTCGGCGGATCCTTTGGTGGGCCCATAAAAAAGGATCGCACCTTCTTTTTCGCAACCTATGAGGGAAACCGGTTCAGAAACTTCGCGTACAGCAGAACGATAACACTCCCAACGGCGGCGATGAAGAAAGGTGATTTCAGTGGATGGCTGGGGAGCCAGCTTGGTACGGACGCTCTCGGCCGGCCAGTTTACAAAAACGAAATTTATAACCCGACGACTACGCGCGTTGTTCCAGCCGGAGCTATCGATCCGGTCACCGGCTTACAAAACACCAGCGGAAGCAATGCAACTCTCCGCGATCCTTTTGAAGTCAACGGGCAACTCAACGTGATTCCCGCCGCGGATTTCAGCAAGGCATCTGCCGTCCTTGCCTCGATGCTACCCGACCCTGAATTCAGCGGGTTGGTGAGGAATTCGCCGGGTATGGGCCCTAGCATCCCGCAACTGCGGCAGGACACCTGGAGCGTCAAAATCGATCACATTATTAATGACCGGCAAAGGATTACGGGATCATTCACCGAGGATTACCGCACCCGCTGGCATCGAAATGGCAATGCTTGGCCTCCTTTTCCCGATCTTCCTTTGAATCCTTGGAAAACGCAGTTGGATGGCGGTCCTCAAGTAAGGCTTTCGGACAGTTGGACCATCAATAGCCATACCGTGAACGAGCTGGCGCTTGGCTACAATCGATTTGGGAATAACAACAACGTCGTACCCAATGAGACGTTTACATCGCAGCTTGGAATTCCCGGAATTCCTGATGTGTGCTTCCCGCATTTCAGTTTCAGCGGGCACGTGGGCCAGCTTCCTTCCTATGTGGGTGTGCCGGGCGGGGCGTGCCATAATAACGATCCTTCGGAGAGTTATATCTACAAAGACTCGCTCAGCATGGTGCACGGCAGGCACAGCGTTAAGTTCGGCGGCGAATACCTCCATTATCGTTACAATACGTATGAGCCCGGCAACCTGTCTGGCTCTTTCGCGTTTTCTGACCGTCAAACTTCCCTCCCTGGGTTCACATCGCAAACCGGGCAACCGTTTGCAAGTTTCCTGATGGGCGCCGTAAGTAGCGGCAGCATGTCCGTCTATAATACCGGGCCTGGGTATCGCGCCGGGGAGTTCGGTTTCTATTTGCAGGACGATTTCAAAGCAACGTCACGGCTCACCCTTAATCTCGGGGTTCGCTGGGATATCCCACTGCCTAAGACCGAGGCGTTCAACCGCCAATCCGGATTCGACCCCACAGCGCCGAATCCGGGCGCGGATAATATTCCTGGCGCGCTTGTCTTCCTGGGGAGCTGCCCGGCGTGTATTCACCGGACCTCCTTCCAGGACCATTATTTCAAGGAGGTGGCGCCGCGCTTCGGCCTTGCCTACGAGATCACCAAGAATCTGGTCTTTCGCGGCGGATATGGAATTTCCTATAGCCCTCCAAATCTAAACAACTTCGGCAGCCAGAATCTCTCCGGATACAACAGCAGCGTACCCCTTAACGCGGGAACTTCGGCTACTGGGTTCCCGGCCGATCCGGTCATTTATTGGTCGCCGCTTTCGGGCGGGGCGTTGCCGCCTGCGGCTCAGATTGGCGTACCGCCCTTTGTAGGAACGCTGCCCAACCGTGATCCCGCATCCTTCAATGGGAATTCTCTTGACTTCCTCCCAAGTTCGCTTGCTCAGCCCTACACCCAGAATTGGAGCGCCGGCTTTCAACTATTGCTGCCAAGCAACGTGTTGCTCCAGGCAGATTACATGGGCTCCAAGGGAACCCGCCTTCTGGATAGCAATTTCTCCAACTTTTTCGATCAAGCGCCGTCGAAATATATGGGTTTGGGCGATATCCTGAATGATGACTTGGCCACCGATCTGGCCAACCCCGCCACCGCAGCCATCCTGGCGCAATATGGCATTACCAAGCTGCCTTATCCAAGTTTTGAGAGCACCAATTGGAATCCCATTGTGGCGACTGCCGTCACGCCTTATCCGCAATATAGCGGCCTCACCAACAATTTCCCGACCATGGGTAGCTCAACCTACCATTCGCTCCAGGTTTTGGCTCGCAAGGACTCGGCGCACGGGTTGACCTTTATTGCGTCTTACACCCTGTCAAAGAATCTAACCGACTCTGACACAGCCCTCTATTATCCCAGCCTGGTGCAGGATTTTTACAACCGTAAGCTCGAGAAATCCATCGCAGCTTTTGATTATCCGCAAAACCTCAAGCTAACGTGGATTTACACTGTTCCTCTCGGACCTGGTCACAGGTGGTTAGGATCAAGCACGGGGTTTGTTTCCCGGCTGGTTTCCGGATGGCAGGTTACTGCTCTCCAAAACTATTATTCCGGCGACCCCTTGGCGATTTCTTCGCCATTTGCCCCCGGCATCTCGACACCCGGCCTACGCCCGGATATCGCCGCCGGGGTTCCACAGACGGTTCCGCTCAAGGGGTTGGACGTGGTGAATGGAACTCCGTATCTGAATCCAGCCGCTTTTCCGGAGCCGCCACTCTCACCGATTAACTCTTTCGCGCTTCGAGTAGGCACGGCGCCGCGCTTCCTGCCGAACATCCGCGGGCCGGCTCACCAGAGTGAGAACATGGGCCTCATCAAAACCACCGCGATCTCGGAGCGGACGAATATCGAGTTCCGCGTTGAGGCCTTCAACGTCTTAAACCGAACCGGACGAGGCGACCCGGACACGTCGCTCGGCGACGGCCTTCCGGCCGACGGGGGAACGTTCGGACTCATCACGGGCCCGATGAATGGACCTCGGCTGATCCAATTGTCGTTGCGCCTGAACTTCTGACCCTCAGCGCGGTACGGTCGCCTGCCTGCAGCAGCAAGGCATTCTCCACGGTCGCCCCCGCGAAAGCGGGGGCGCATTCTCGCGCCGCGATGGATTCCCGTTTTCGCGGGAATGACCACGCACGGAGCGGACTCCACTTCGGTTACGACTTTTAGCCACGCCGCGCCTACGTGCTGATCAGCGAGAAGATTACGCGAAAACCGCGCCGGAATGGCACATAATCACAACGCATGAGGCGCATTATCACGGACAGGTCCCTTGCATTACGCGCTGGCAGGCCAGCCACTTCGGTTCTCTTTCCTGCAGGCCGATTCACTCAAATCCTCGTTGCCGGAGCCCTTTTGTTAGGGGTTGCCCTGTTGGGAGGGTGCCGCGGCCGGAACCGCGAAGCCGCCGCGCAGCCGCGTAACGCAAATGTCGTCCTCATCACTCTTGATACAACTCGTGCAGACCACCTGGGTTGTTACGGTTCGCGTACTGCTAAAACGCCGAACCTGGACGCTCTCGCCGCGCATGGCGTCCGGTTTGGTCACGCCACGGCGCAAGTCCCGCTGACCCTCCCTTCTCATGCTTGCATCATGACCGGTTCCTACCCGGAGGTGAATGGGATGCGCGGCATGGGAGGGTTTACGCTCGCCAAAAGCCATCCAACCATCGCTTCGGTGGCCCATGCCGCGGGGTACGAGACGGCCGCTTTTGTTGCCTCGCGCGTCCTCCGCCGGACCTTCGGCCTCTCGAATGGCTTCGAGACCTACGACGATCAGTTGAAGGCTGAAACGCAAGAGGGACAGCTTCCAAATATCTATCCAAAGCTGCCCGCCTCCATCGAGACGGACCGGGCTCTTGGATGGCTGAAGCAGCACAGCCAGAAGAGATTCTTTCTTTGGGTTCATTACTACGACGCCCATGCGCCCTACAAGCCTCCCGAACCTTATAAAAGCCTTTACGCAAAGCATCCGTACTCCGGCGAAATTGCGTACATGGACGCGCAGTTGGGCCGTTTGCTTGATGGCATAAAACAGCAAGGGATCGGACCGCGCACACTCATCGTCGTAATCGCTGACCATGGTGAAAGCCTGGGCGAGCACGGAGAAATGACCCATGGCATATTCCTTTACGACTCCACCATGCACGTCCCGTTCATCATCGCCGGCCCAGGCGTTCCGGCTGGAAAGGTGATTGAAGAGGAAGTGCGCTCAATCGACGTCATGCCCACGATCCTTGCCTTTCTTCATCTTTCTCCGGGAAAAGAGGCGGAGGGAGTCAGTCTCTGGCCGCTCATCCAGCACGGTGTAAACGTCCATTCGAATTACGCGTACATGGAAACACTTTACCCGCGCATTTATATGGGCTGGTCCGAGCTGCGAGGCATGCGCACGGACACGTGGAAATACATCCTTGCGCCGCACCCGGAGCTTTACAACGTGGAAAAAGACCCGGGCGAAAACATCAACGTCATTTCACGTTTTCCGGACGTTGCCGCTGATCTCAATAAAGGCGTGTGGTACGTCACCAGGCTTAAATCTCCCGAGCAAAAGATTACCTCAAGCCCCATCGACGCGCAGACGCGCCAAGAGCTCGAATCGCTTGGCTACGTGAACGGCGGAAGGCCGAGCGAGATTGAGCTTGGCGCGGCGGCGCCTGACCCTAAGGATATGATCCGAGTGCTTAAGCTCCTGAATGAAACCTCGCAGGCAATCGATCATCACGAGTACCCGCGCGCTGTGAGGCTGATGAAGCAGGGTTTGAAGGCCGACCCGACAAACGCGCTCGCCCACGTCTACCTTGCCACGGCGTATGAGAGGATGGGAAACTACAAAGCTGCCATCCAGGTATATCAGCAGGCGCTCGACCTGAAACTCGCCACAGATGAGATTTACGCGCGGCTCGGCAAGGATTACCTGCGCGTGCATGAGCTGCCAAAAGCGGTCGAGGCGATGACGCGCGCCAACGAGATCAACCCGACGCGCCTCGATAATCTGTGCAACTTGGGTACGGCGGAACTGCAATTGGGCCAGATGGACGAGGCCGAAAGGGCGTTCAAGGCTGTCATCGTCCAGAACGACCGTTACGCCGCTGCCTGGAACGGCCTCGGCTTGGTGGCTATACATCGCGGAGACGCCGCGACGGCGCGCCAGAATTTCGAGAAGGCAATCGCGGCGGATCCCAGCGCGGTTGAGCCGCTGCTGAATCTGGGATTACTTTACAAGAAAGCCGGAGACAACCAACAGGCGATTAAATATTTCGAACTGTTTCTTTCCAAGGCGCCGAAGACCCAATACGGCTCAATGTTTGGCGAAGTTCGCCAAGCCATTCACGAGATGGGGAATCATTGACCGGCAATCAAACGACCGTGTTATGGTTGAGCGCTGCTGCACGCTCGACGCAGGGTGACGCGTACTGGCTGCTGCGAAAAGTGGTCGCGGCCACCCCCGCGCAAGCGGGGGTCGATGGATTTGGATTCCCGCTTGCGCGGGAATGACGCTAGCCAGACTTTTCATGTTTAGCGGGTGTCCGAAAGCGACATGAGTGACCGCCCGCAAAAGTTCACCTCTCACATTCTGGATGCGAAAGGGCTTGATTCCCGGTGAATAGAACCATGGAACGTTCACGATTGCTGATTGGAGCTCTGCGCGGCCCCGCCGCTTTGCTCCTTCTGATCGGCGGAGCGATTCTGGGATTCAACACCCAAAGAATGGCGGCCGCGTCAGGCTCCACGACGGATCAGAGGATCGATGCGCCTTTCACGCTCGCCGTCAAAACTCCTCATGTTTCCTGGGGTCTGCCGTGGGCGGGCAAGCCGGTGCACGCCCTGGTCGTCCCGAGCGTCAGCGAGGGCCGCACACTTGTCGAACTCGCCGAACGATTTCCTCTCACGTATGACACCGTCATGATTGACAGCGCGTGGGACGTGAACACCTGGACGGTGGGCACGGGCAGAAACTACGAAGCGCGAAACTATAAACTCCTATACAAATATTTGGCGGCAGATCTCACCAGCAACACTCACTACGATGTGATTGTTCTACCCAGCCTTTTCGGTTGGAATCGCTTACCTCAAGCCGTGCGCGACGCGATCCTGAAGCGGGTGAAAGCAGGCGCCGGCTTGGTTCTGATTCATCCGACTACCGGAATACCGGCGCCCGACGATCCGAAGACGACCAGGCCCATGAATGACTTTGCGCCTGATGACTCGGTTTCACCGGGTGGCAAGCTATGGGATGTTTCGCCCCTGGTAGGAGTTCTCTCAGACCGGCTTGATAACCATGGCTTTCTTGAAGTGCGGCCAGACGCAGTGACAACGGGTTCTTGGAAGGCTGTTCACCAGAGCTTCATAACGGACAATGTGCCGTTTGCATCATTTCCGGCGGAGTATCTTAAGCACTATAAGTATCATCTTGGCAAGAACTCCACAGCTCTTGTGGAGGGACCGGATGGAGAACCCATCGTTGCGACTAAGATGTATGGGAAGGGGCGCGTCGTGGCGCTTGGTTATCTGAACCACGGGCTTTCGCCCATGATTGATTGGAGTTTTCTTGGCAAGCAAGACGACCACTGGTGGGAGTACTTTTACTCCCTCCTCGGACGCTCCATGATCTGGGCAGCCCACCGCGAACCCCAAATAACTCTTCTTCCCATGGAAGTTGAGCGCGTCAGGAATAGCGGCGAAAGAGTTCGCGTTCCTATCAGGAGTTCAATATCCGTTAAGTCAGCGGAACTCTTGGTGAAACTGATAAACGAATGGGGGGATAAAGAAGGGACTTTAACGAAAGCGGTCGAGATTAAAAGGGGATTGCACCGGGCGGTATTAGCTCTACCTGGAGGACTGTCGGCAGGAAGGCATGACGTGGACTTGATCCTCTCTGCGAATGGCAAGCATTACGATTGGGGCTCTGTCTCATTTTCCCTACCCAAGCCGGACGAGATCCTTTCCATCACAACGGACAAGCGGTTTTATGCGCTTGGCGACCAGCTTCAGGCGGCCGTGACGAGTCACGCGTCGCAAGCAGATCAGGTTCGCGTGGAATTATTGGACAATCGAGGCCGTTTGATCGGACACGAGACGAAGTCGTCGTCACAAAACGAGAGCAATGTTCTGCACGTAAACCTCCGGGTGGGCAACTACACGACGAACATCGGCTGGGTTCAAGCCGCATTAATTGAAGCCCGAGGCGGAAAAGATATCAAGATAGATCAGAAACAAACGCGCGTTAATTTCGTAAGTCTCGACCGGAGGTTCGGCGCCTACGAGCTCATCCTGCCGTGGTACGGCCCGCCCTCTTATGAGCCTTGGAATCCGGCGCTGGAATCACAATTGCGCAAAATGGGCGTCACGGTCCTCGAGAATGCAAGAGATAACTTCAAACTTATATCCGAGGTGCATGCTCCGGGATTCGGGGTCTA
>JBOGJT010000257.1:0-20642 GCA_050745065.1 Terriglobia bacterium | reverse complement strand
ACCCCGATTCCGACGATCAGCGAAATGATCAGCACCAGCCTGATGCGCATAGGAATATTCTACTCCCGGACGCATAAAATGCCTGCGGCGCAAGCGCCGGCACGGGAGTGGACGGCGCGAAAGCTGGGTGTTTCCTCGATTGGGCGCACCCGTCGATGCGTTGCAAGTCCGTAAATTCTTGTCTTTTAGGCAGTATTTTCGATCCCCGCGGCAGCGGGGTCCATTATACGCAGAGCCATAAGCCAGCGATGGTTTTTTGCTGTAGCGGCGGCCGCTGGCCGCTGGTCTTTGCTATCAAAAACCGGCGGCCAGAGGCCGCCGGTAGAGAGTCGAACGCCGCTGACTTATGACGTCATGGAGAATTATCTAAATTCCTGCTTCCCGGGAATAACTGAAAATGGCCTTCGGTTGCCGCCGAAGGCCGCGCTGTGCTGCGGAGACCTTCCCGCCCGCTGCTGCGCGACCAAACTTCAGGTTGACCGTGTAACGTAGGCTAGGAACCTAGACTTCTCTTCCCGCACTCGTCCTGGCTTTCCTTGACAGACGCGCCCGGCGCCGATAGAATAACAATAGAGAAGACCTTTAAGCTGTTGAAATGGCGACGGTTGAACTTGTGACAACGGCGGACTTTAAACTCGGCGCAAGGCACCGGGAGATCCTGGCGGTGGTCATACGGCATTACGTGGCCACGGGCGTTCCCGTGGGATCAAAGACCGTCGCCGTTCAGTTTCCCGAGCCGCTCAGCTCCGCAACCATTCGCAATGTGATGGCTGACCTCGAGGCCGGCGGTTTTCTGACGCAACCTCACACCTCCGCCGGACGTATTCCCGCCGACAAGGCGTACCGGTTTTACGTCGACGCGATCACCCCAGGCTCCCGGCTTGCACCCGGGATTGAAAAGTCGATTGAGAGCTGCGTTGAATCAAGCCTCGGCTCGGAGGATATGCCGCTTGATGACTTGATGGTGAAAATTTCCTTAATCCTTTCGGAGGTTTCAAATAACGTGGGTGTGGTATTAGGGCCCTCACTCGAGGAGAAGCTGCTCGAGCACGTTAAGTTCGTCCGCCTGCCTGACGCGCGCGTGCTGGCAGTGATCGTCTCCAAGCCGGACTTGATTGAAAACAAGGTCTTCCGGCTCGAGGACGACATCAACCAGCAGGAGCTCGACGGCGCGGCGGACTTTTTGAATCAGGAATTCCGTGGATGGTCCATGCGCACGATTCGGATGGAAATTGTGAAACGGCTGGAGGAGATGAGGCAGGTTTCCGACCAGGTTTTGACCCATGTCGCCCAACTGCTGATGTGGGGGGCGCTGGCTCAAGGAGCGCCTGGGCCCCTATTTGTGGGCGGGGCGGCGCGGATTCTGGATCAGGCGGACTTCCTGGACGCGGGAAAGGTGAAGGAGCTGCTCGCCGCCATCGACGAGAAGGCCAAAGTCGTGAAGATTCTGAGTGCGTGCCTGGACGCACCCCACCGGGGTGTGCAGGCGCTGATTGGCCGGGAAAACCCCCATTCGGAAATGCGGCAGTGCGCGTTTATCGTCGCGCCTTACCACTACCGGCACCGGCCGGTGGGCGCGCTCGGCGTCATCGGGCCGGTGCGGATGGAATACGACCGCACCATCAAGACGGTGGAATACGTGGCGGAGATTACCAGCCGCCGCCTCAGCGCGAACTAACAAGATGCAGCGATGGACGTGAAACGCTAAGAATTATGGAAATCAACAAGAAGGAAGATGAAGGGTTGAAACCCACCGAAGCGTCGGCGGGCGAGGAAGCTGCGGGCGCCAAGGCGAGCGCGTCGCAGGAACCGCAGGGGGATCTCGCCGCCGCTTATGAGAGGCTGTTGGCCGAGAAGCAGGAGTTCTACGAGTTGGCGCTGCGCAAGCAGGCGGAGCTCGATAACTTCCGTAAGCGCACGCAGCGCGAGAAGGAAGAATTTCTCCAACACGCCAATGCCGAGCTCATGAGGGCTCTGCTCCCGGTTCTCGACGGCTTCGACCGCGCGGTGAAGCACCGCGATCCCGCCGCGCCCCCGCAGGTCTATGAAGGATTCGACTTGATTCATCGCCAGCTACTCGATACGCTCGGCCGCGCCGGGCTTACTCCCGTCGAGACCCAGGGTGAGTCTTTTGACCCGCACCTGCATCAGGCTGTCGAAACGGTGGAGTCCGCTACCCACCGCGACCACGAGATTGTCGCCGAGCTCCAGCGCGGCTACAAGTTGAAACAGCGCCTGCTACGGCCTGCGTCGGTAAAGGTTGCGGTGCGGCCCGGCGGCGCGAGCGCCGAAGAGACGGAGGGAGACGATTAATTCCCGGAGCTCCCGGGATACCGCGAGCGCCCCACGCAGTGCGCCGGGCGTTACCGCCCGGCAGCGCGGCGCGAGCCGCCAGTGGTTCGATCTAACGGAGTCCTTCAGCACTTAAGCCACCCACTCGTCGTTGAATCCGGCAAAAAGGAACGGAATTTGAATTCTAAACTCGACTACTATGAAGTCCTGAGCGTCAATCGCGACGCGTCCGACCAGGAAATCAAAAGCGCCTATCGGAAGTTGGCGCTGCAATACCACCCCGACCGAAACCCGGAGAGGAAAGAGGAATGCACCGAGCGGTTCAAGGAGATCACGGAGGCTTATAGCGTGCTGGCGGATCCGCAGAAACGGGCCGCCTATGACCGCTTCGGCCACGCCGGGCTAGGTGGAAGCGGCGGCGTGCCGCCGGATTTCTCCTCCACAATTTTTGCCGATTTCGGTGACATTTTCGGCAATTTTGGCGACCTCTTCGGCTTCGGTGATATGTTTGGCCAGGGGCGCGGCCGGCGGCGGGCGGCGGAGCGCGGCGCCGACCTGCGCTACGATCTGCAGATTTCCTTTGAGGAAGCGGCGGCCGGACTCGAAACAAAAATTAAAATTCCGCGCATGGAATCTTGCCCGGAATGCGGCGGCCGCGGGGCGAAGCGCGGCAGCCAGGCGGCCACCTGTCCCGCTTGCGGCGGGAGGGGCCAAATCCGGCAGCAGCAAGGGTTCTTCACTTTGTCTCAGACCTGCCCGCAGTGCCGGGGCGCCGGGCAGATCATCCAGGAGCCGTGCCCGGCGTGCCGGGGCGACGGGCGGCGGCGCGAAGAGCGCGTGCTCTCCATCAAGATTCCTGCTGGGGTTGAGGAAGGCACGCGGCTGCGGGTGAGCGGCGAAGGCGAAGCCGGATCGCGCGGCGGTCCGGCGGGTGACCTCTACGTTGTGCTGCGCGTCCGTGAGCACCCGGTTTTCGAGCGCCAGGGCAATGACCTCTACCTCACGATCCCCATTTCGCTAGTGCAAGCGGCACTCGGCACGGAAATCAAGGTGCCCACGCTCAAGGGCACTGAGAAGCTCCGCGTCCCAGAGGGTACCCAGCCAAACACCCTGTTTCGTATGAGAGGTATGGGCCTGCCGAGTGTGGAACGGCGCGGCCACGGCGACCTCTACGTGAAGGTTCAGGTTATTGTTCCGACGCGGCTGAGCCGTGAACAGCGCCACCTGCTGGAATCGCTCGCGCCAGGTTTGCGCGTGGAGAATAACCCGCTCAAACGCGCCGCGGGAGACAAAACCAGAGATAACTTCGGATAAGCGGAGATGTATGCAGGCTACCTCTCAGGCTCACAGCGCGGAAGCTTCGGCTTCGCCGTCATCGTCTGAGCAGATACTTGCCCTAATTTACATCACGCTTCGGCGTGGATAACTTCCAAGCGGCAGGTTCGCTCCGGCGGACCCCAAATAACGGCCTGAACCGAGCCCCGCGGCTCGGTGGGTGTGGTTGAGAAAAAGAGTTTTGTTTTGTGCTATTTTGATGTTACTATTACTATCTTTGACTACGGTTTTTACTTCGCGGGCGGGCCAGAGCACGGCGTTTTTCCAGCCCGACGAAGGTGTTTGGCCGCACGACAATCAAAAATCACCCGCGATATCCGGTATTTTATTACCGACTCAGGAGGAAACTAATGCCAAATAGGACAAGAATTCTTGCTGTTTTAGTCGGTTTGCTAGGAGTCATTTTGATGGCTGGCGCATGCCATAAGAAAAAGATTGCGGCGCCGCCGCCGCCGGCGCCGCCGGCCGCACCCGCGCAACCCACAGTCACCTTATCTGCGGAACCGAGCACGATTGAGAAGGGCCAGTCCTCGACGTTGAGCTGGACCTCTACAAACGCCACCACGTTGGACCTTCAACCCAGCATCGGGTCAGTTCAGGCTCAGGGTTCAACCACGGTGACGCCGGACGACTCGACGACTTACACGATCACTGCGACAGGCCCCGGAGGAACAGCAACCGCAACCGCTCGCGTGACGGTAACGACGCCGCCCCCGCCACCACCGCCGCCTGCGGCGCCGCAGGTGTCAGAATCGGATCTGTTTAATCAGAACATCAAGGACGCGTACTTTGACTTTAACAAGTCAACTATACGTCCGGATGCTTCGACGGCGCTGACGGCAGACGCTGACTTCCTCAAGCAGCACCCTGACATCAAATTCACGATTGAGGGGCACTGCGATGAGCGCGGCAGCGAAGAGTACAACCTTGGCTTGGGCGACCGCCGCGCCAACGCCGCGAAGAACTTCCTGGTAAACCTCGGTGTTTCGGCAGACAACATCACGACCATTTCCTACGGGAAAGACAAGCCGTTCTGCACCGACCATACCGAGGAATGCTGGCAGCAGAACCGCCGCTCACACTTAGTGTTCGGCTCAGAGTCCAACACGCAGTAATTCAACTTAGGCAGGTTGGCCGGAAGCCTTCGGGCTTCCGGCCATTCATCCGTGCCGCGATTTGCGCCTTCGGCCAGCCGGTATCCGCTGAGCTTCACAGAGGTTTAGTGTATCCGGCGGCGGACTGAGGGAGCGGACTCGCGGCTTTTTGCTTTTCATAGGAACCCCGCCGGGCGCTATGGTTTTTGGGGTGTGAGGACGGTTTAGCCCGCCAGACGAGAAACGCTGCAACACGATCCGTGCGTTGAGTCTTACGCGACGTTGACCCGGCTCAGCTAGCAAGAGTAAACTCGGAAGTGAAGAGCATTCTGTGACTGAGGTTCAGCCCACCGTGAAAAAATTCGTCATTTCCGCGCTCCTTCCGGCCGCGTTGCTGCTTCTGATCCCGCAATCCGGATGGGCAGTCAGCAAAGAGACCATCCAGATGATGACGCAGTTGGACAGCCTCCAGCAGGCGGTCCAACTGCTGCAGCGGACGGTTGACACGCAGACTGCCGTGCTGAAAACGCTGATTCAGCAGACCAGCGCCAATGTAGATTCTATGAAGGCCGTCATCGCCAAGATGCAGAACGCTGAGCAGCAAAATCTGGCGGCCACCAGCAACCGGTTTGACGCCATGACCGGGCAAATCCAACAGCTTTCGGCCAGCCTGGATGAGACCAAGGCCCAGCTTTCGCAATTGAGTGATCAAGTGGCGCAGACTCAGAAGATCATGCAGACGCTTAACGCGCCGGCCACGCCGGGTGCAACAGGAACGCCGGCGACGGGGGCGCCCCCCGGCACGGGCGGCCCGGCGGACGCTCAAACGCCGTCAGACACCCCGGGACAACCGCCGCAAGGAGGTCAGGCCGCAGCGGCGGCAGCACCGGTTGTGCCCGATCCTCAAACCCTTTATCGGTCAGCGTATGCCGATTACACCCAGGGACAGTACCCGCTCGCTATCCAGGGGTTCCAGCAATACTTGCAGGACTACGGCGCGACGGACCTTGCTTCAAACGCGCAGTTCTACGTAGGGGATTCCTATTACGCTCAAAAGGATTATAAGAGCGCCATCCGTGAGTATGACCGCTGCATCAAGCTCTATCCCAAGGGCAATAAGGCGGCTGCTGCGCGCCTGAAGAAGGCTTACGCACTTCTCGCGCTCGGCCAGCGGACCGCAGGCGAGCATGAGCTATCGCTCCTGCTTCGCATGTACCCCAATAGCCATGAAGCGGACTTGGCCCAGGAGCGCCTGCGAAGGCTGCGCGTGGAAGCCCGCGCACGCCGCTGATTCGACCAGATAGAGGCCGCGGCCCTGCAGATCTTTTCGTATCACCCGGCAAATCGCTCGCCGCCGCCCGCAACGCGTGATTATGATTGCGGTCATTCCGTTTTTGGATCAGGAGGGTCAGGAGTGGTTCAAGGATGGCTTTGCGTTGCCTAACGCCTCCACCCTACCACCACGTATCTCCGCTCCACCCATGTTGGGAATCTTCGGAACAGATTTTAACTCGTGAAGGGAAACAGAGCGCATCATGTCATCCATCAATAAGGTTTTCCTGATCGGCCGGCTGGGCAAAGACCCGGAAGTCAAATATACCAATAATGGCGCGGCCGTAGCCAAGTTCAGCGTGGCCACCGACGAGGTGTTCAAGGACCGCTCCGGCGAGCAGCAAAAGCACACCGAGTGGCACAACATTGTGGCGTGGAACAAGCTGGCGGAGATATGCGGTGAATACTTGACGAAGGGTAAACAGGTGTTTATCGAAGGCAGCATCCGCAGCCGTCAGTGGGAAGACCAGAGCGGCAACAAGCGCACTTCGTATGAGATTATCGCTCGTGAGATGAAGATGCTGGGGTCACGCTCAGATTCCCCGCAGGGTTCGGGCCGAAGCTTGGCTCCGGCGGAAGAAACAGCGTCCGGCTCGTCGTCATCTTACGCCGAGGCCGCCCCCGATCGAAGTAGTGACCGGGGCAGCGACGCGACCGCTCCCTCCGCACCCGAAATGACCGACGACGACATTCCGTTCTAACTCACGGAGTGCCCGCTAAATTCCCAGCGGGTTTTCCAGCCAATAAATGGTGAGGCCGGTAAGCAGCTTGGGGAAGAAGTCCGTGGATTTTTGCGGCATCACATCCCCGGCGAAGGCGATCTCACGTACCGCTTCGATCGGCGTCGGGTTCATCAGAAAGCAGATCTGCGCCCTGCCCGAATCCACTTCTCGTGTCGCATCGGTTAGACCGCGCACGTAGTGCAGGTTTTTTTCCTGCTTTACGTCATCCGGACTGATGCCAAGCACCCGTTCGATAAGTAGTCGATGAAGTACGATCACGTCGAGGTGGCGCTGCGCTGGGGAGAGTTCCGGGAGCGCACGGCTCAGATCAAAGTCCGCGCGGAGGCTGAGCAAGGCCAGTTTACCGCCGCCGGCGTAGGCCGCCAGAGAGGGTTGATGGCGCCCGCTCACGGCGAGCATCTCCTGTAATCTGCTCCCGTCGGCGCCGAGGACCGCGGGTGCGTCAACGCTCTTCCAATCGAACGCCCCTTTCGCCTGAGACTCGGATTTAGTCCAGTCAAACGCCGGCAGCCCGTGTACGACCCGGTGGGTAGGCAGAATCGTAAGGCCCTCCGCCTCCATGCGGATGAACGTAGCCATCACGTAGTCGGCGCGGCCGTCGTAACCGGGCTCCGTGCGCCGCAGGTTGCGGTAGGCAAGCGCCGTCTCGTAACGATGGTGACCGTCCGCAATCACAAGTTTCTTATCCTTCATCCCTTCGATCACCGGCCCGATCGCGGTCGCGTTTGTAATCTGCCAAACGGAATGTTTCGTTCCGTGCTCGTCGCTCATCGTCTCCCAAGGCGCTGGTTTGGTGTGGGGCGCCATCGCCGCCTCGATGGCGCCCTCCGCATCGCTATAGAGGAAGAAGACTTGCCCATAGTGAGCGCGTGTCTTCTTCAGCAGTTCCATGCGGTCGGCTTTAGGGCCGGAAAGGGTTTCTTCGTGCCGGTGAACCACGCGCGCGGGATATTCTTCGAGCTTCAGGAGCGCAATGAAGCCCCTCCGCTCTTTGGTGACGCCAGCCTGGCCGGGCGCCGCGTACTCCTGCGAGTAAGGATAAATGCCCGGCTCTTCTGTGGAGAGCAGCACGCGGTTTGTAATCCAGTCGTGGAGGCCCTGCGCCGCGCGCGTGTAAACGTTATCGGCCGGGGCATCGTCCGCCGTTTCCCTGCCGCGAATCACGCGCACCAGGTTATAAGGGCTGCGGGTGTAATATTGCGATTGCATCTCCGGCGAAATTTTATCGTAGGGCTGGGTGATCACCGAGGAAAGGTCGTCGATGCGTTCCGGGTTGTAATGGAGCGCGCGAAACGGGCGGATATCGGCCATGCTAGGTTGTGTTCCTCTCTGAAAGGTTAATGTATCAGGCTAACACAGAGCTGAATCTGCGGTCGATAGGCGGAAGGCGGGTTGAGGTAGGGGTTGCAGTCTGAGAGCAAGTGAATCCCACCGGATAGTGTTAAGATAGCAGCGGCGGCGAAATCCGCGCTTCAATTCCCGGTTAGGTGGCTGAAAGCCTCGCCCGGAGGGCGTGGCGGTAAGTTTACATCGCCGCGCGCCAATCGCTCTCAAAGGCGCCATCGCGACGCAAAACCGCGGCAAGATGTTTGCAAGCAAATTTCTACCCACAAAGGGCCTATGACGCGATACGACGGCAAGACATTCGAAGGCCAGCACCTGGTGTTGGACGAGGGCATTTTTATCAATTGCACTTTTAAGAGCTGCAGCCTGGAGTATTCAGGCGGCGACGTTTACGTGCAGAACTGCCAGGGCGATGGATGCCAGTTGATCTGGCGCGGCGCGGCTCAGCGCACTGTCTTCCTGTTGCAGGGGCTGGGCTTGATGGCCCCTCCACCCACGCCGCCCGGCGCAAACACTCCGGGCCGCGTGCAGTGAGCCAATGACCCGGACGGATTTGAACGTGTCGCTCGGGAATCGGTAGCGGCGGCGGTCGCGCTGAGGCGTTCGCCGGCGGGCCGGTCGAATCTGAACAAAGAGGAAAGAAGCATGTCTGAGGAGACGAACGAAGGTTCTGGGTTCAAGGTGGTGGACCGGCGGCCCTTTACGGAAGAAGGAGCGAGGCGCGCCGACGCGCAAATGAAGGAAGAACGGGCGGAGGCGGAAACGCCTCGTGCCGCAGCCGCAACGGCGCAACCGGCCAGTGCAGAAACCAAGGTAGATGACCACCTCGATGAGCGCTTTGCCATGCTGGTGGAGCTGCTGACCAACGGCGCCCTGACGCATCTGGGCCTGATGGATGGCGGCGCGGGCGAGCCGCTTGCCGTGAACCTGCCCGGCGCGCGCGCCATGATTGACCTGCTGGGCGTTATCGAGGACAAGACCAAGGGCAACCTTTCCCAGGCGGAGCAGAAGTTTCTGGGAGAAGTGCTCTTCGAGCTGCATACGAGGTTTGTCGAGGCGCAAAGACAAGCTGCTCCCAAGAGAAGATGAGACTGACGTTCCTTGGCACCGGCACTTCCACCGGAGTCCCCACGCTCGGCTGCCATTGCCCCATCTGTAAATCCACTGATCCCCACGATCAAAGAACCCGCTCTTCCATACTCTTGGAGTACGGCGGGCGCGTGGTTGTGATTGATACGTCGCCGGACTTCCGCCTGCAAGCCCTGCGCGAAGGCGTCGAGCGGCTGGACGCGGTGCTCTTCACCCATACGCACGCGGACCACATCTTCGGACTGGATGACGTACGCGTTTTCAATATGCGCCAGAAGGAGGCCATCCCGATTTTTGCGGATGCGCCTGCGCTCGCCAGCATTCGGACGATCTTTGGGTACATTTTCGACGCCACATACACCGCCAGTCAGATTCCGCGCTTGGATCCGCGGGTCATCGACGGACCCTTCGACCTTTGGGACGTGCAAGTAACTCCGCTGCACGTCCTGCACGGTGAATTGCCAGTGTTGGGATTTCGCTTCGGACGTGCGGCCTACATCACGGATTTCAGTGTCATTCCGGAGCCCGTGTTTCCGCTGCTTGACGGTTTGGACGTTCTGATCCTCGACGCGCTCCGCCACAAGCCCCATCCGACGCACTCCACCGTTCAGAACTCCCTTGAGATTGTGGAACGGCTGAAGCCCCGCAGGGCGTTCTTCACGCACATCGCGCACGAGCTCCCTCATGAAGCGACGAACGCCACCCTTCCGGCGGGCGTGAGACTGGCCTACGATGGCCTGAAACTGGAGATTTGAGCGAGCACACCACCTTCGGACCGTCTATGCAAATTGTTCACGATCTTGCCCAGCTCCCTCCCTTTCCCAGGGGAAGCGTGGTCACGATTGGAAACTTCGATGGCGTTCACCTCGCGCATCAACAACTGTTGCGGCGCGTGACTGAGATTGCCCGTGAACGGGGCGCTATTCCGGTGGCCGTCACGTTTGATCCGCATCCGATTCGCGTGCTGGCTCCGGAGCGCGCGCCACGGGCGTTGAGCACGCTGGCCAGCCGGGCGGCGCTGACCGCGCAGCACGGAATTGAGCTGCTCGTGGTGCTGCCCTTCACGCGTGCCCTGGCGCACCTTTCTCCGGCTGAGTTCGTCGAGCAGGTACTCGTAGAGCGCTTGCGGGCGGTGACTCTCGCCGTGGGCCCGAACTTCCGCTTTGGATACCGTCAGGCGGGAGATACGGGAACGCTCCGCGAGCTAAGCCGCGAGAATGGCTTCGCGCTGGATGTTCTGCCCCCTGTCTGGGTGCGCGGCAAGGAGGTTTCGAGCAGTTGCATTCGCAAGCTACTTGCAGAGGGCAACGCGCACATGGCGGGGCGGCTTCTCGGCCGTCCGTTCAGCAATTCCGGCGAAATCGCGCCGGGCCGCGGCGTAGGCCGCCGTGAGACCGTGCCAACCCTGAACCTCAAACCCGTCGAGGAGCAGATTCCACGGACGGGCGTTTATGTTACGTGCGCCCGCATGGGAGATCGAAAGTACGCTGGCGTCACGAACGTAGGCTATAAACCGACATTCGGCGAGCATCCGCTGACGATCGAGACGTTTTTATTGGAGTTTCAGGGGAACATTGAAGGAGGGTCCGTGGAGGTGATGTACCTGCGTCGGTTGCGCGATGAGATGAAGTTCCAGAACCCGGCCATGCTGAAACTTCAAATCGACGAAGACGCGCGCCGGGCGCTCAAGTTCTTCCGCTTGATGGAACGCCTCGAGCGGGGTGCGGGTGGGAATGCGTTCCTGTAGCGCAGCGCGGCCTCATGGCCGCAACCAAATGAAATGTCATGCTGAGCGAAGCGAAGCATCTGCTTGTGGGCCATCGCAAGAGCAGATTCTTCGCTGCGCTCAGAATGACAGGCCCCCCGAAAATCTTGCCAAAAAGACAAGAAATCACGGCCTTGCGATGCAGTGTCCGCGAAATTATTGAGGATTACATATTGTAGTGACAATTTTCGCTGTAGGGGCACCCTCTGAACGCCGCAAACCGGCGGCCGGACGCCGCCGCTACAGAGCCGAACGCCGCTGACTTATGACGAACCCATCCCCACCTCCCCAACTCAGCATCGTGATCCCGGTCTTCAATGAAGAAGCGAACGTCCAGCCGCTGATGGAGCGGTTGACCGCCGCGCTGGGGGATTTCCCGCGAGGCCTAGAAATTCTCTTCGTGGATGACGGAAGCTCAGACGCGACGCTTGATGAACTTCGCCGCGCGCAGCGCGTGGACGCCCGGATTCGCATCCTGCATTTCCGCACCAACCTCGGACAGACGGCGGCGATGGAGGCAGGTTTCCATCACGCGCGGGGTGACGCGGTCGTGACGCTCGACGGGGATTTGCAGAATGATCCGGCGGATATCCTTCCGCTCGTCGATCAACTCAATAATTATGACGTGGTGTGTGGCGTGCGCACCCGGCGGCACGATTCGTGGCTGAAGCGCGCCTCGTCGCGCATTGCCAACGGCGTGCGCAATTGGGCCACCGGCGATGACATCATCGACACCGGTTGTACACTGAAGGCTTACCGGGGCGACCGCGTACGCGGCTTGAAGCTCTACCAGGGCATGCACCGCTTTCTTCCCACGCTGCTGAAGCTGCAAGGCTGCCGCGTGACGCAGGTTCCGGTCCGCCACCATCCGCGGCTCAGCGGCAACACAAAATATGGAACGTGGGGCCGCATGGTGAAAGGGATCGAGGACCTCTTTGCCGTGCGCTGGATGCAAAAGTACCGGATCGACTACGGCGCGAAACTGGAGATATACGAAGCGGAGTTCCCCCGGCGAGATGAGTAAGAGGCTGTTGATGCCTCTGCCGAGGATTACATCGTATCGTGACAGCTTTTACCGTACCGGCTCTCTCCGAGCGCCGGAAAACCGGCGGCCGGAAAGAGCCGCTACGGAATTTGACGCCACGATAACGTGTAAGCCTCATTAGACGGCTCATCCCGAACTCTTGCCGGCCATCTAAGAAACAGGCAGACCCTTCGCCACGCTCAGGGTGTCATGCGCCGGCTCGCAGGGACCCTCGCAAAGCGTGAAAAGTCGGCTACAGTCATTCCCGCGAAAGCGGGAATCCATATGGACCCCCGCCTTCGCGGGGGTGACATCGGCTGCTTTTCAGGGTTGGGTGACACGTCATTCGTCCCGTGAGAATTCCCCTCCTGAATTAGGCGGCAAGTCGCGGAACTTATTTTCACGGTTCGCAGGTACCGTAAAATCGACATGACCACTCAAACCAAACCCTTGCCAGCATTCCCGGTTGGGCCGCTCGCGCTGCTGCTCCTCATTGCTGGCTGCGTTTTTTTCACAGGCCTCGGACGGCTGCCGCTGCTTGAGCCGGACGAAGGGCGAAACGCCGAAGTGGCGCGCGAAATGTTGGTGACCCACGATTACGTCACACCCCATTACGACAGCCTGACGTATCTCGATAAGCCGCCCTTCCAGTTTTGGATGATCGCCGGCTCATTCCGCTCCTTCGGAATCTCCGAGTGGGCAGCACGCTTTCCCTCGGCTTTGCTGGCGCTGGCCTGCGTGTTGCTCGCCTGCCTGATGAGCCGCAGCATGGACGGCAGCGCGGGCTTCCGCGCCGGAATCATTCTGGCGGTTTCGCCGTTGTTTTTTGTGTTCGCCCGGACGGTGATTTTTGATATGACCTTGACGTTTTTTGCCGTCCTGGCCCTCTATTGTTTCTGGTTGAATGAGCGAAGAGAGCCACGGTCGCCCGGCCTCGACGTCATCGCATTCGCGGCGATGGGCGCCGCCACGATCACCAAAGGCCCCGTGGGGTTCCTCATTCCGCTCATCACGCTGGCCGTCTATTACGCGCTGGCGGGTAAATTCCGGCGGCTCAAAGAACTCCACTGGACGGCAGGCTGGATTATATTTCTGGCGGCCGTGCTACCGTGGTTCATCGCCGTCTCACTGCGCAACCCGGACTTTCCTAGATACGCCCTTTGGGAGGAAAGCGTGCTGAGGTTTACCACCGGCGCGCACATGCACCGCTCGCAATCGATCTTCTACTATATTCCCGTCTACCTGGGCGGATTCTTCCCTTGGAGCCTCTTCCTCATCGCCGCGGGGTGGAGTTGGCGGAAATCGTGGCGCGCGCTGCGCGAGCCGGCGCATCGGGCGCATTTGTTTCTACTCTCGTGGGCGGGCGTGGTGTTCATCTTCTTCACTATTTCCCACTCGAAGCTGCCCGGCTATTTTCTGCCTGCGATGGTCCCGCTCAGCATCCTGATGGGCATGGCGTGGCGCCACGCGGACCGGCGGGCAACAGAACGCAGAGCCGCCACGATTCCGGGCTGGATGACTGCCGGTTTTGCCGCCATGATCCTCGCCGGCCTGATTATGGCCGCCGCCGGATGGCTGCTTGGGATGCACGGAGTGGACGGGCGCCTCACCAAGCAGATGTCTCCCTCGGTTGCGGCGATGCTTGAGTCCGCGCTGCTCTTTGGCGGCATCATCGTAGCGGCGCTGGGCTTCCTGGCCCGCAATCTGGCGTTGCGCTCCCGGCGGCAGGCTTTGCGCGCGGCGTCGTTCGCCGCCGTCGCTCTGGCGGTGCCCCTTCTGGTGCTGCGCTGGATGCCTCCCCTTCGCCGCTACTTTTCCGGCGATTCCAGCCGTCAGCTTGCGCAGAAGATCCTCGAAAGTCCCGCGCGCGCGCTGCCGGTTTACGGTTTCTATTACTTCCGCACCGGCTTGCCATTTTATCTGCGCCGGCCCGTGGGGTTGGTCTCGACCGATGGAGGGCAGATTACCAGCAATTACGTGGTCTCGCGCTATCATAGCCTGCTGCGGAAGAACCCGCCGCTGGCGCCTGACGGAGACGCGGCCGGCCCCGCCGGCAATGCCAGCGCCGGTGAAGAGGGCTTCCCGCTGCTGATGGACGCCGCGCAGTTGGTCCGGCGCGCCCACTCGCCGGGAGCTCCGTTTCTTCTGATGCTCAGGAACGATGAAGTAAACCTTGCCTTGCAAAATGCCGGTTCAATGCAGCCGCTCTGGCAAGCCTGGAAGTATTCCGTGTGGGAAAAGCGGCCCCGCTAACTTTCAACCATGTGCGGCATTTGTGGAATCTTCAACACATCGCTCCGCCCCGCCGGGCATCTCGCGGCCATCGGGCCCATGTCCGCGAGCATCGCCCATCGTGGGCCCGATAGCCACGGCGTTTTCGAAACTCCTTGCCTCGCCCTTGCCATCCGCCGACTGAGCATTATTGACCTTGCGACCGGCGATCAGCCGCTCTCGAACGAGACGGGTCGCGTGACCGTGGTTTTCAACGGTGAAATTTACAATTATCGCGAGCTCCGCCGGGGCTTACTCGACCGCGGCCATCAGTTCAAAACGCAATCCGACGGAGAAGTGATTGCCCATCTCTACGAGGAGCGCCAGGAAGATTTTGTTAAAGAGCTGAACGGCATGTTTGCCATCGCTCTGTGGGATGAGGAACACAAGCGCTTGATCCTGGCCCGTGACCGCGCCGGCGAAAAGCCTCTGTATTATTGGCGCCGCGGAGATACGCTGGTTTTCGGCTCCGAGATCAAGGCGCTGCTGGAGTATCCGGACGTCGCGCGGGAGATGGACCCCGGCGCCGTCCGGCAATATTTGTTCTACGGCTACGTTCCCTCTCCGCGCAGTATTTTCGCTGGAATCCGCAAGCTCCCGGCGGGATACCGGATGATGGTGGAAAACGGCGCAGCGCGCCTTGAACCATACTGGAGGCTCGCCGATTACCTGCGCCCGCCGGATGAGCCCGGCGCCTCGAAAGCCCGCGAAGAGCAGTGGGTGGAAGAGTTGCGCGAGCGTCTTCGCGACGCGGCCATTTCACGGCTGGTCAGCGACGTCCCGCTCGGCGTCTTCCTTAGCGGGGGAGTGGATTCTTCCGCGCTGGTGGCCCTGATGAGCGAGATGGCGCCCGGCCAGGTCAACACATTTTCCGTGGCATTTCGTGAGAAATCGTTCAACGAGGAGCCGCACTCTACTTTTGTGGCGCGCCACTTTCGTACGCGGCACCGCATTCTGCGCGCGGACCGGCCAGCCCTGCTCGGCGGTCTTCAAGCGCTCGCCACAAGGTTGGACGAGCCACTGGCCGACCCAGCCGTGGTCCCCACCTACCTCCTCTCCCGCTTTGCCCGCGAGCATATCAAGGTGGCGCTTAGCGGTGAGGGCAGCGATGAGTTGTTCGGCGGTTATCCCACCTATTTGGGCGAAAAACTCGTTCCGTACTACGCGCGCCTTCCGCGACCGGTGCGCCGGCTGCTGAGAGAGCGGATTGTGCCGCTCCTGCCGGCATCCTCAAATGCTGTACCTGTGAGTCTTTTTCTCACCCGGTTCGTGAGCCATGCGGAAATGGAATCCGCCCGGCGGCATCAGACCTGGTTCGGCATAGTGTCTCCCACACAGATCGAACAGCTCCTTGTCGGACCCAGGGATCCGTCCGCATGTGACCCCGAGTCCAAGCCGTTCCTCGACGCGATCGAGGGCGTCGAATTCGAGAATGCCCTCGCCGAAGCCCTCTATCTGGATTTCTCCTTGTACCTGCCAGATGACCTATTGGTGAAAATCGACCGCGCCAGCATGGCGTGTTCGCTTGAGTTGCGCACCCCGTTTTTGGATCACCGCTTAATTGAGTTCGCGGCCGGATTGCCGGCGAGTGTCAAGCTGCGGGGGTTTGAATTGAAGAGCCTGCTGAAAAGGGCCGTTGAGATTTGGCTTCCCCGCCACATCGTTTACAGGCAGAAGCGAGGCTTCTCCGTGCCGGTGGCGCAGTGGCTCCGCCAGGAACTGCGTCCGCTCGTGGACGAAATGCTGTCTGAGAGCCGCTTGAAAGCGGAGGGAGTGTTTCACCCTGGGTACGTCCGAAAGATGGTGGAAGACCATCAAACCGGTAAACGCGACCACCGAAAGCCGCTATGGGCCCTCTTGTGCTTCGAGCTTTGGCGCGAGCACTGGGTCAGGTAAACGGCGGGGACTGAACTGGCCAGCGCAAAAACGTCTGGAATTATGCGGAGTGTCATATGTCATCGATGGGCATTTGCTGTGGCGCTGGTCGGAGCCTGCCCTGTCGAAGGAAGGGAGCGCTGAAATGACGGCGGCCAGAGGCCGCCGCTACCGAATAGAACGCCGCTGCCTCATAACGTCGTGAATAACTTGAACCACCGATGTACAACCAGCAATCTAGAATCTTGAGTCCAGAATCCGCAAACTGGCTTCCGCCGCGCCCGGCGTTCCGGTCGAACGAGTGGGCTATGATCCGGCAGCTGCGCACGCCGCGCCTCGTGCAGAGGCATTTGCGGGTACTGCCCTACAACTGGGAAGGCAAGGGCGAAACGCTTCGCACCTTCCGCGGCGTAGTGAAGCACGGGACGGCCCACTGTCTTGAGGCGGCCTTGACCGCGGCAACCATTCTCGAGCAGCACGGCTTTCCGCCTCTGCTGCTGGATCTCGAATCGCAGGATCTGTTGGATCACGTACTTTTTCTGTTCCGCACGAAAACCGGCTTTGGGACGGTGGCGCGGTCGCGCGACGCGGGGCTGCACGGGCGCAAGCCCGTCTTTCGCACCCTCCGCGCGCTCGTCACGAGCTACGTCGATCCCTACGTGGACGGTTCGGGCAGAATCGTCGGTTACGGCGTGCTGGATTTGCGCAGTCTTGGGAGTTGCGATTGGCGTCTTTCCTCGCGGAGCGTCTGGGCCGTTCAGCGCGCGCTGATTGCCATGCCGCACCGGAAGATCAAAACCTCCGACCGCCGGTATCGCTCGATGCTCCGGCAGTTTCGCGCCTTTCGCGAAAGGTACCCGCATCGCCCGGTAACGTTCTACAGCAACCGCCACTTGTGGTTGTAAGGGATGGCGAAAGTGTAGGTGATGCGCAGCCCAGGGGGCCCGGTTGTCAGTATTCCGTGAGGCCTCCTTCGCGGGCGTCAATGTCGATGCGCATCATCCATTCGATGTTGATGTAGCGCTTCTCGAACCATTTTTCCAGCGTGGCCTGGTCCGGCGCTTCAATTTCCGTCAGCATCCTGCCGCCCAGTTGGCTTGCGACGCAGCGATGCACCCTGAGATCCTTTGACGCAACGAGTTCATTCATAAGCTCGCGGAGCGCCTGTTTGGTGAGGCAAGCTATGGTGTGGGCAGAAAAGTAAAGAGCCATTTTTCCTCAATGATGATGGAGATAGACGGACACGCCGGGGCGACCGCCACATGAAACCTGACATTTTACCACCGTGACGATGGATACCGCGAGCGCTTCAGTACCTCTTTTCCACGGCGGCAATCAAAAGGTCGGCCTTTTGTGCGAGGTTGAGCGACTGCTGCAAATCGCCCTGACCGGCGGCCTGATCAGCTTGGGAGAGGAACAGGCGCGCATCCTGAAGCGCCTTGCGATCCACACTCGACAGTTGCCGCTGGCTAAGACGGTTGATCCGCTCCTGAATCCCACGCTTTAATTCTCCGATGCGGTGTTCGAGCTCGACCTTCTGCTGGGCGCTGCTGGCCGGCGCGAGCTGGGGAGGGGTCGCGGGGGGGGCGGTCACCGCCGCTGCATTCGCGTCTGAAGCTTCATGGCCTGCGTTCTCGGGCGTTCCAGCGCGCGCGGGGCGATGGTGGCTTACCGGCGCTTGGACGGGAGCGGTATCCAGAGCCTCTTGGTGCGCAGGCGCAGACTCGGCGCGCGCCGGGGGTGCGGGCTGTTCAATCACCATCACACCCGCTTGCGCTGGAGCACTGGGCTTCGCGGCCGGCGGAGGCGCCGGGGTATAGATCAGACGGGCACCCGCGTGGCGATTCGGGCAGCCCGCAAGAACCAGTGCCGCAGCCAGGATTGTCAGAGCGCGTACAGCTTTCAAGGTAGCCCTCATTTTAGCATCAACATGCGGGCAAAGCCGCCTGGATTGCAAACCGGCGCTAGGGCCGAAAATTGATTTTCCCGGCCAGAGTCCGCTAGAATGCCTTAGTTGGGATGTTAGCAAGTTTCGTTTTACGGAGGCAGGGGTTGAATTTAAGACACAGACGGTGGATGTGGCTCACCGCCGCGGCGGTGGCGCTGGTGATGCCGGGACTGATGGTGAGCGCGAAGCCAGGTGCGAGTCTCTCCCAGAGCGCCCTCCACCAAAAGCTGTTGAACTTCTTCACCGCGGATCTGCTTGTTCCTCCCAATGCTTTGCAAGCCGGCCCGCTGGAAAGCTCTCAGAACCCCGCCTACTACGAGTGCGACGTCACGGTCAACAACAACGGCAAGGTGACGCACACGACGGTATGCATCTCCAAGAGCGGGCGCTACGTGGGCCTCACGCCCATGTATTTCCTGGGGCCGCAGACGAGCGAGGGGATTGCGAGCAGCATTCGGGAGCGATTTAAGTTGGGCACGGAATGGAAGTTGTCCGTGGGCCCGCTGCGCGGCTCGATGGTTCCCGGATTTCTCGAGACCAGCGTCACGGCGGAAAGAAACGGCCAGAAGCAGAACCCCGCCACGTTTTATGTTACGGAAGACAAGAAGTTCGCCGTGTTAGGCGCACTTTACATTCTGCGTACCCCGGCCGAGATCGAACAGCTGATTGACACGCGCAACCAGCCCCGCTCTGGCCCGGACAACGCTCCGGTCACAATTGTGGAATACGCGGACCTCGAGTGCCCTACCTGCGGGAAGATGCAACCGTTTCTGGAAGGCCAACTGTTGCCACGGTACGGGAGCAAGGTGCGGCTTATCTACAAAGAATTCCCGCTACCCGAGCACGATTGGTCGCGCGAGGCGGCTATCGCTAATGAGTGCGCCTACGAAATTAGTCCTTCGTCTTACGCCCCTTACCGCACATCGATTTTCGCGCACCAGAGTGATATCAACGTGACCAACGTGCGAGACATGCTGCTGCAGCTTGGCGAGCAGGCGGGCATCAACCGGCTGAGGCTGGCGGCGTGCCTGGATTCGAAAGCCTCTCTGCCCCGCGTGGAAGCCGATTACCGCGAGGGAATCAGATTGCAAGTGATCTATACGCCGACCTTTTTTATCAACGGGCAGAGGGTTGCGGGCTACCATGATCCCGAGGATTTTTACCGCATCATTGACGAAGACCTGCGGGGTGCGAAGTAGGATAAACCGCAGTGCGCCATACCCCGATCGGCCGAAATGGGGGCGGCCAGAGTCTGCCGCGACAGAGCCGACGGCCGCTGACTTATGACGCCAGGGATAAAAGCCGGTTCGAGCGGAACGATATTCGCACTTCAAGGAGATTAAGGCCGTGTTTTCGAGAGTCAAGGCTTCGACCGCCGTCATCTTCCTGCTGGTGACGGCGATTTCTCTTCAGGCGCAGAGCCAACCCGCCACTCAACCACCGGATCTCGCGACGCGCGCCAAGATTGAGCGCTACCTTCGCGAGCGTTTTTCCGTTGGCCCCGTGGACACGATCACCGTCGGCCCGCTGGATCCTTCGATTTATCCCGGATTTCTGAAAACCACCGTGACCGTGGTGGCAGGAAAAAACAAGTCGGCGGAAGAGTTCTACGTGACAAAGGACGGCGCTTATCTTGTCCAGGGAAACGTTTTCGGACTCAATGGCAACCCCGAACAGCAGGTGGAGCGTCTCATCAATACGGAGGAACAGCCCAGCGAGGGTCCGGCTAACGCCCCCGTCACCATCGTGGAATACGCCGATCTCGAGTGCCCGATGTGCGCCGAGATGCAGCAATTTCTCGAGAAGCAGGTTGTGCCCAAGTACGGCCCGAAGGTGCGAATCGTTTTCAAGGAATATCCGCTGTTCAGCATCCATCCGTGGGCGGTGGAGGCGGCAGTGGCGAACCAGTGTGCTTTCCGGATCAACCCCGCGGCCTACGTTCCCTACCGGTCACTGATTTTCGAGAACCAGACCACCATCAAAAAGGAAACGGCACGCCAGCAATTGCTGGATTTTGGCGCTCAAGCTGGAATCGACCGTACCAAGCTGACAGCGTGTTATGACGGCAAGGACACTCTGCAAGCCGTGCGTGAGGATTTCATCGAAGGGCAAAAGCTCGGCGTGAACAGCACGCCTACCTTTTTCATCAACGGGAAAATGGAATCCGGCGCCCTGCCCGCGGCGGATTTCTTCAAGGTCATCGACGAGGCGCTTGCTCAGGCCGCCGCGAAATAGCGATATTTATCCCGGTTGAAAAGGAGTCCGCAGTCCGGTAACATACATTTGCTACGAAATCCAGCTAGGCTACAGGAAAATGCTCCCGCGAGCCTGCGCATGAGGAGCGCTACGCGTTCGGTGAGGCGAAACGGTAAAAAGTCTTGGGTACGAAGCCGCACGGTGCACGTTGCGGCAATCTGGCTGCTTTTCGCCGCGCAGTTGAACCTTGTCTTCGCCGCCGAGTTTCACCGTCACGGTTATCCTTACATCCGGACGGACACCCACGCAGTGGTCTCCGCGGCGTCGCGCACGA
>JBOGJT010000256.1:0-4485 GCA_050745065.1 Terriglobia bacterium | reverse complement strand
TGAATCAAAGGTAATACCCCGGCGAACCCGCGTCCCCTGATAATCCCCAAAGAAAAACGTCTGATCCTTCTTGATCGGGCCCCCTAAGGTAAAGCCAAACTGATTTTGCCTTAGCTCGCCTTTACTCAGGTCAAAGAAATTACGCCCGTCGAGCTTATCATTGCGTAAGAACTCGTACGCGTCTCCATGAAGATTGTTGGTCCCCGATTTGAGTTGCACACTCACCACCGCACCCGCCAATCCATACCGTGAGTCCAAAACATTGCTTTGCACCTTGAATTCCTGAATGGCATCGGGCGGAGGTAACATCGTCGTGCCACTGAAAAGTTGGTCTCTTGTCATGATGCCGTCGATTTCATAATTCGTGTTCGAGGCGTCCATGCCGTTCACTCGAATGATGTTATTCGGAAGGAAAAAGCCGGTTCCTCCACTCAAAGCTCCAGGTGTCAAGGTGGCCAACTGGAGAAAATTCCTTCCATTGAGAGGTAGCTCGACGACTTGCTGGCTCCCGATCACGGTCCCTAGGGTGGGGCTCTCACTTTGAAGCAACGGGGCCGTTGTGCCGGTAACTGACACGCGTTGCACTTGCCCACTCACCTGGAGAGTGACGTCCAGCCGCGCGCTCTGGGCAACGTTTAGGGTAATGCCAGACCGCGTCGTCGTGCCAAATCCAGTCTTCTCGACCGTGATGGCGTAGTTTCCAGGAGGCAGCGCGGTCAGAGTGTAGTAGCCTACGGTTGTGGTCACGGTCCTCGAGGCGATGCCCGTAGCCGCATTCTTGATGGTGACCGACGCCCCAGGGATTCTTGCTCCGCTCGCGTCGGTCACTTGACCGGTAATCTGGGCCGTCTGTCCCAAGGCCATAGTGCCGGCGAACAATAGAAACGCTACTAGCGAGGTAAATTGCCTTGTGTATTCTTTCACGTTAAGCCTCCTCACTTGACGGGCCTCGAAATTTAGACGAGGCGTGTCGATGTACCGCGCCGCGAGTGAGAGGCCTCGCGACGATACTCTTCAAACCACCGAGCAGCCGATGAGAAGCTGTGAAAATATTCGAATCTGTCATGCTGAGCGCAGCGAAGCATCTGCTATTTGTTGAAAACAAAAGGATGGGATTCCTCGCTTTGCTCGGAATGACATCGCTGCCCGTTTCTTTCACAGCTTCTGAGAGTGTGCAGGCTCAGTGTTATCGCGTGTTTAGCAACCCGTCAAGGAGTTTCACAGTGAGTGGGCGGTCTTTTTCCAATAGGTTGGAATGTTTTTACGTGGGCGTTTGAGCTTGGTTAAGCTCGAATAGAAATGGGCTTGCTCAACTTGCGGTCGTTAAAGGAAGGATTGTTCGGCGGACGCGTTGAAATGGCGGATCGATTGGCGCAAAGCGAAGCTTGGCGGGCAGGCATGAAGACTCTGCGTCCTGGTTTGGCGAAGATTCGCGCGATTGGCCGATTCTTAGTGCCTTTAGACTTGGATTCTGTCATTTCCTGGCAGAATATTTTTAACCACCTCGATCTCGCTCTCTATTCATGCGGCTCTGACGGCAATTTAACATCGGTCCAACTTTCCTGTTTGGTTCCGGCTAGGCCGGGTTAGGTATAGCCCAGGTGTGAAGAGATACTGGCCGCGCTAAGCTTTAACTTTTCTCCCAACGCTCGGACACGATCAATCGGGATTTGACTGGTGGTCCCGGCGACGCTAATCGCTGCTACTGGCTTTCTTCCATCTCCGAAGATAGGCGTGCCGATACATCGAAATCCGAGTTCGTCCTCCTCGTCGTCCAACGCGTACCCTACTTCCCGAACCCTCGCGAGTTCTCTTCTCAAAGAATTTATGGAGACAATTGTGTTCTCATTGTGCTTTGCTAAGCCCTTGGCGGCAATCTGCTGTTCAAATTTTTCGGTGGGCATGAACGCGATGAGAGCTTTGCCAACTCCGGTACAATGAGAATCGATCCTTCGGCCCACGAACGAGGCCAATTTGGGCAAACCCAGCCGATCAACCTTATCGATGATAATCGCTCCGTTGTTCTCCAGCACGGCCATGTGTACGGTAAGGCCGGTCTGTGCCATGAGCGTGTGGAGGAAAGCCTTGGCTTCCTCCCGCAAAGCCAAACTATCAAGAGCGCGCCTGCTGAGGCTCACGAGCTTTAGGCCAATGCAATACTTCCCAGAATGCGCTCCCCTTTGGAGGTAGCCTTGTCGCTCCAGCGTTTTGGCTATCAAGTCGGTTGAGCTCATTGGGATCTCGAGTCCTCGGCTCATTTCGGTAACGGACCGTCCGCCATTCGAGGCCGCGATCAACTCAAGCACATCGAGCGCCCGGGCGATTGACGGAACAGTATAGTTTTCTTTAAGAGCCATCGCTTGACGCTTCCCCAAAATACATCTCGATCAGCTTAAATGATGCTCAGAGTGTTTCAAACGAATCACGACATGTCAATAGGCCGTATCGCACCGCCTTGCAGTGGGTCGGACAAAGCGGTTGACAAGCGGAAAGTAGTAAAATGAGACCTGACCGATCCAGACTCGGCGCTGGTGTTTCTATAAAGGCACATTTCTCATTAATCGGCGAGTCCTGCACCATGACATTTTCCAACTGGCACAAAGCGCCTCTGGCCTGCTTCCGAGCCCGCGCAGTGATTGTGGCGGTGATGGTTGTGTCTTCGTCGGCGTCCACCGCCGCGCAGCAGGCGCGACGAACCGGTGTAGCAGTGCTGCGCTATCGCGAGGGGATGTCATTACTTGGACAGGGAAAACTCCGGGCGGCAAGCAATAAGTTTCGAGATGCCATAAGGTTGGAACCTGATCGCGGCAGAGCCCACCTGGGTCTTGGGATCGCTCTTCAACGGATGGGGTCAACCGATGCGGCTCTACGCGAATTTCGGACCGCCGTCACGCTCATGCCACGGGATGTAAGCTCTCACCTGTATCTGGGTTCGGCTCTCCGGCGGACGGGGGATCTTGACGGCGCGCTGCGCGCATATCAAGCGGCGTTGGCTCTCGAACCCAACAACCCGGAGGCGCATAATGGCCTGGGGCTCGTCCTCATGCAAAAGCGCTATCCTGGTGCGATCACCGAATTGCGCCGGGCAGTTGAACTAAGTCCGAAGTCGCCGGTCTTTCATACTAACCTTGGCGTGGCGCTGGCACAGCGGGGCGACTACCCCGATGCCATCGTCGAATTCCGGCGTGCTTTGGTCTTAGACGGCAAATATTGCGAGGCGTTCAACGATCTCGGCCTTACATTTTATAAGGAAGGGAATAATGCCGCGGCGCTCAAGCAGCTCAAAGACGCGTCCCGCTGTGAACCTGATAACGCGGAGATTGAGTACAACCTCGGTAACGCGCTCCGGCAAGCGGGAGATCTCGATGGCGCCGTCTCCAAATTCAGGGAGGCTGTGCGGCTAGATCCGTCATTTGACCAAGCGCGGTATAGTTTGACGCAGACCTTGGCGAAAAGGGGCGACCGCGCGCAAGCCGGTAAGGAATTCAATGAATTCCGCCGCGTTCGCCAAGAGGAAGATGCCAAAGCGGCCGGACGAGAATATATAAACCAAGGTGTCCGCCTGGGTGAAAAGGGCGATTTCGCAGCCGCAATCGAAGAGTATCGGGCAGCCTTGAAGATTGCTCCGAACAGTCCGGAGGGTCATTACAACCTGGGCGTGGCCAGGCAGCTAACCGGAGATCTGCGAGGGGCGACCGCTGAATTCCGACTTGCCATCCGATTCAACCCCGATTACGCCGAGGCTCATAACAACCTCGGAGTTGTGTTAGACCGGGAGGGAAACATCGAAGGAGCCAAAGGCCAATTCCAGATCGCTGTGCGGCTCGGGCCCAAATACGCGGACGCGCATTATAATCTCGGTTGTGCTCTCGCACAGCAAGAAAAACTGGACGGCGCGATCAGCGAATTTAAACTCGCAACCCAAATAGACCCTGGCAACGCAAAGGCCTATTACGCGCTCGGAGTGGCCCTCAAGAAACACGGAGATCTGCCGGCCGCGAAGAAGGCTTTCATCGCCGCGCAGAAGATTGATCCTCGGTTCAACCCGCCTTCCGAATAAAATGCTGCACCGTCGCCGTCAGAAGGCCTCATGCCCGGACACTGTCGTCCCGCTACAACTCGAACAGAGTCAATTGTTCTGGCCGGCGACTCAATTCGCCAGGAGGTCAGACGGAGTCCGAAAATGATCGGTGGCCTTTCAATAAGTTTGTGAAATGACACGGGAGACGGGCTACGCTGGTTGTAACGATGATCAACGCAGTTGCCTCCACCGAAATTTATCAGTTCCGCCTCCCCGCCCATGGTACTGCTGCACATCAAACCGGCGCGATTGCTGCACTCTTACACCGGCGCGGACATTTCAAGAGGCCACAGCCGTGGCCAGGGAGGATGCAACCGGTTGAAGAATCAATAATTGAGAGGCCGCCAAGTTGTTCTTTACAAGATCGGTGGCGGCCGGCCCGAGCAGCCAAGCCTCGGCGGGAG
>JBOGJT010000255.1:0-3346 GCA_050745065.1 Terriglobia bacterium | reverse complement strand
GCCAGCCGGTTCCGTCAGGCATACCTCAGCTATTTTGGTCCGCTTTCGCTGCTCTTGCTCTTTGCCGTCTGGGTGGCGGCGCTGATCTTTAGCTTTGGATTGCTCCATTGGGCGGCGGGATCGGCGGTGAATACGCTGGGCGGGCGGCCTTCCTTCGCTTCGGATATTTACCTCAGCGGAACAACCTTTTTCACGCTCGGCATCGGTGACGTCACGCCTCGCTCCGGCTTGGCGCGGGTCATCACCGTGTTCGAGTCGGGAACGGGATTTGGAATTCTTGCCATCGTGATTTCCTACCTCCCCGTGATTTATGGGGCGTTTTCCGAGCGCGAGGTCAACATTTCTCTCATGGACGCGCGCGCGGGGTCGCCTCCGGCTGCGGCGGAGTTGCTGCGCCGCCACGCGGCGCCGGAACGCGCCGCCGCGCTGATTGAATACCTGCACGAGTGGGAGAGGTGGTGCGCTGAGCTGATGGAGAGCCATCTCTCCTACCCGGTACTCTGCTTCTTCCGCTCCCAGCACAGCAACCAATCCTGGGTGGCGGGTTTGACCACGATCCTCGACGCCAGCGCCTTTCTCACCGCCTACGCGGATGGGAACCTGCAATGGCAGGCCCAATTCACGTTTGCCATCGCGCGCCACGCGGTGGTGGACCTAGCGGTTGTGGTGAGCGCTACGCCGCGGCCGCTGCTCGTCGACCGGCTGCCCGCCGACGCCCGAGACCGCCTTCGCGCATCGCTGGCCCAGGAGGGCATGAACCTCAAGGGGGCTGAGGGGGGCGAAGCGCTGGCGCGCTTGCGCCTCGCCTACGAGCCTTACGTGCACACGCTGTCCCGCCGGTTTTTTATGCCGCTCCCGGAGTGGCTGCCCCCCCGCGAGTCCGCTGACAATTGGCAGCGCACGGCGTGGGATTTGCAGGCCGGCGCGGACCAGACAAAGACCGCCCAACGGCGCCGCAGGTTACGCGCGGCGGTGAAAAGTGACGGAGGGGAATGATCCCGTACTCGGTAGCAAGCGGCGAAAAAGATCAGCAAGACACGCCATCCTGAGTGAAGCGAAGGATCTACGCATTTTATGTTCGACCAATGCCGCGGTGCTCCGCTGGGCTCAGGGTGATAGATTTGAAATTTTTCACGTCCTCTGATGAGGGACGAAGCGGATGCCGCCAAGCGGTATGACCGGCTATTTTAAGGAGCGTAAACATGTTTTCTGCCATACCGCCTGCCGCCGCCATTTTCGATATGGACGGCGTGCTGGTGAACAGCAACCCTTTTCACGTGCAAAAATGGATCGAGCTGCTGAAAAAGCGCAATATTCCCTTTGATCAAGAGGCGGTGCCCCGCCAGATTCTGGGGATGCACAATGACGATGCCTTTCGGACCTATTTCGGTTCATCGATGACCCGCGAGGGCATGCGGCAGCTTGGCGCGGAGCTCGAAGCGCAATTCCGCAAAATGTTCCGCCCCTACGCCAAGCCGCTGCCGGGGCTGACGGCGCTCCTCGGCGAGATCAAAGACGCGGGCATTCCCATGGCCGTGGCCAGTTCCGCCATTCGCGCCAACGTGGACTTTGTGGTAGATACGCTGCGCATCCGCGCGTTCTTCCGCTGCGTAGTAAGCGGCGACGACGTCACAGCCCACAAGCCCCACCCCGAGATTTATTTGAAAGCGGCCGCGGATCTCGGCGTGGAGCCGGCCGCTTGCGTTGCATTCGAAGATTCCTTTCCCGGCATCGCAGCGGTTAAGAACGCCGGCATGGTCTGCATCGCCATCGCCTCGACGTTTCCTATTGGCGAATTGCGCGCAAAGAGCGGCGCGGACATGGTCGCGGCGGGCTTCGAGGAGCTGTCTCTCGAAACGCTTCGCGGACTTTTCGCCGCCACGCGCTCACGCGCCGGTGGGCGCGACTGATTCCCCTCGCGGCCGCCGCCGCGCTGGTTTAGAATTCGTATACGGATGCTGAGAGACTCGTTTTGGCTGTCATTCTGAGCCCAGGGTTGAAAATGCTCAGCAGTGCGGTGTGTGAGGGCCGTGCATCAGGACATGACTTTAGTCGTAGCGATCCAGCGCGTCCTTTAACAAGGCCCGAAGTTCCTACGGGGAAGCAAAGAATCTTCTTTTGCTTTAACTTAATAACTTGCGAGATTTTTCCCTCGTCTCACTCAGGATGGGCTTCGGCTGCCCTTAAAAGAGCCAGACCCGATGTCGAAAATAAAAGGGTTGCGGTGCTCCTCGTAGGGGCGCTGCTTGCTGCGCCCGCCAATGTCGGGCGCAGTCAGCAGCGCCCCTACGCCCTATTTTCATCCTTTGCCGGTGTCGCAGAGCGACTTGAGAACTCCTCACAATGACGCGCCCGCAAAGCTTCCCGGCAGACTGCTTGGCTCGTGGCGAATACCCACGGCACGCAAACCGTGCAGTGGCTACCTTAACGGCAGAATTCAGGTGAACATGGCGAGGAAGGATTGTCCAAAGTGCGACGGCACCGGCTGGAAGCCCGTGGAGCTCGACGGCGTGCGGCGGGTGACCCGCTGCGATTGCGCCGAGGAGCAGCAATCGGGCCAACTGCTCTCACAATCGCGCATCCCGCGACGTTACGAGCATTGCGCCTTTGAAAATTTTGACGCCATCAAGGACTCTTCGACCGGCCAGCCCAATAACTATCTCATCGCGGCGAAGTTGAATGCGCAGAAATTCGTCGAAGAATATCCCCTGGAAATCGGCCTGCTATTCTCGGGTTCGACGGGCGTGGGCAAAACACATCTCGCCGCCGCCGTGATCCGGGAGCTCATCTTGTCGAAAAACATCCCATGCCTTTTTTATGATTTCCGGGACTTGTTGAAGGCCATCCAGGACAGCTGGAATCCGGTCTCGCAGAATTCCGAGCTTCGCGTGCTACAACCCGTCCTGGATGCCGAGGTGCTTCTGCTTGACGACGTGGCGGCGTTGAATCCGAGCGACTGGGTGAAGGACACACTTGGGCACATCGTCAATTCCCGGTACAACCAGAAGAAGGTGACCCTGATTACCACCACGCTGCCTTTCGGCGATCTGGCATCGGGTAGCGAGGCGCGTAACCGGGCCAGCGAATTCGTTCCGCATCTGGAGAAATCTTTAGCACAGTACGGCGTCACGTTTCAATCGCGGTTGTACGAAATGTGCAAGGTGGTGGAAATAAAATCGGAGGATTATCGCAAAAGAATTGCAAAGTATCGCGGAACGGGCGCCAGGGATAATCCCTAGCCTAAATTATTCATGAATGGTCAGGAGGGCGGGGTTTTAACCCCGCCGAAAGCCTGCGTTGTTCTATTCTCTTTGTCTTGCCGGATGAGCGGCTCGTTATTCCGAGC
>JBOGJT010000254.1:0-1747 GCA_050745065.1 Terriglobia bacterium | reverse complement strand
CGCATCATGACCGACGTTGAGGGGCTGCGGAACCTGCTCGGCACCGGGCTCGTGCAGTTCGCGGGCGGCATCATGACGTCGATTCTAGCGTTCATTATCCTGCTTAAGATCGACGTGACGATGACGGTCGCCGCGGTGGGAATCCTGATTGCCTTCAGCCTGACCCTAAACCGCGCCTTCAGGGTGGTGCGGCCGATATTCCGCGAGCGCAGGAAAATCAACGCCGAAGTGACCGGCCGCCTTACCGAGTCGCTCGGCGGCGTGCGTGTGGTCAAGGGCTATCACGCGGAGGCGCGCGAGGGGAAAACGTTTGCCGAAGGTGTCGAGCGATTGCTCCAGAACGTAATCCGCACGCTCAACGCCACGTCTTTCATGAGCCTTTCCGCCACCATCCTGTTGGGCCTGGTGAGCGCACTCATCATGTATATGGGCGCGCGAGTCATCCTCAGCGGCGCCATGACGATTGGCACGTTTGTGACGTACACCATGTTTCTGGCCATGCTCGTTGCTCCCGTGGTTCAGATCGTCGGCATCGGCACGCAGCTCAGCGAAGCCATGGCCGGCCTCGAGCGCACGCGCGAAGTGCTCGCCGAGCGCCCCGAGGACGACGACCCGCAGCGGTCCGTTTCCATCGGAGCCGTGCGCGGCGACGTCCGCTTCGAAAACGTTTCGTTCGCCTATCAAGAAGGCAAACCAGTGCTGCACTCGGTCAGCTTTGACGCTTCGGCCGGTTCGATGACGGCGCTTGTCGGCTCGTCCGGGTCCGGCAAGTCCACCACGATCGGGCTTATCTGCGCATTTTATACCCCGACGGAGGGAACGATCACCGTGGATGGGGCTGACCTGAGCAAGGTTCGACTGGATTCATACCGCACGCAGCTTGGCGTGGTCTTGCAGGACTCGTTTCTTTTTGACGGCACCATCCGCGAGAACGTTGCGTTCTCCCGCCCGGATGGGTTGCAGGCGGAGATTCTCGCAGCCTGCCGCATTGCGCGTGTGGACGAATTTGCCGAAACATTCGAGCTGGGCTATGACACGATTGTGGGAGAGCGCGGGGTAAAGCTTTCCGGCGGCCAGCGGCAGCGCGTTTCCATCGCGCGCGCCATTCTGGCGAATCCGAGAATCCTTATTCTGGATGAGGCCACGTCGAGCCTTGATTCAGAATCCGAGAGCCAGATTCAGGAAGGGCTGGCCTATCTGCTGAAGGGCAGAACGACTTTTGTGATTGCGCACCGCCTTTCAACCGTTCGCAAGGCGGACCAAATTTTGGTGGTGGAGGCAGGGCGCATCGTCGAGCGTGGCGATCACACCAGCCTCTACGCGGCGGAGGGACGCTACTACGATCTTTACACGCGCCAGCACGGGGTCGAATCAAACCTCTTGCTTGCACCCGGCGAAGCGGCGGAGGAGGCCGCGCGCACCGCCCGGTCCGAACCCAGCGCCGGCGACACAGAAGGAGAAACGCCGGAGGCCAGCCCGCTCGACCTTCTGCGCAGCCGGTAGGGTCTGGCGGTAACGGCGGCACCTCGCCGCCGTGTTATTCTCGGAATCGAGCAGCGCATAGCGCAGACTTCTGTTTCCGAGTTCTGCCGGTCTTTAAGATAAAACGCGCCCGGTTTTTCGTGTTTTCCGCCAGGCGACCCGACCCATTGTCACTTTTGGCGGCGAAAGCCAGCGACGGTCATTTGGATTGTAGCGGCGGCCTCTGGCCGCCGGTTTTTAATAGTCAGAACCGGCGGCCAGAGGC
>JBOGJT010000253.1:0-13448 GCA_050745065.1 Terriglobia bacterium | reverse complement strand
CGATTTGGACAATCAAGTCAAGAGAATCGGCGATGTTGCTCTTGATGGCGCGGTAAGGCAGCTCCATCTCGCTCTGCAGGACGCACGTCGTAAAGCGGCTGAGGGCCTGCGGCGCGGAATTGGCGTGAACCGTCGAAAGCGTGCCGGAGTGTCCGGTGTTGAGCAGTTGGAGCAGGTCAAACGCTTCCCCGCCCCGAATCTCTCCAAGGATGATTCGGTCGGGCCTGTGGCGAAGGCTCGCCTTGAGCAACTCGCGGATCGTGACGGCGGGCAGCCCGCCCTCCGCCGCGCGCGCCTCGAAGCGCACCAGGTTCGGCGTCTGAAGCTGGATTTCGGCGGTGTCTTCAATCACGAGGATCCGCTCGTCCTTCGGAATGAAGTTGGCGAGGATGTTGAGCAAGGTGGTCTTGCCGGTGCCGCCCGAGATGAGGACATTCTTGCGGCTGCGGACGGCCGCCTCCAGAATCCGGGCGACTTCCTCTGTGACCGTCCCAATACGAACCAGGTCGTCCAGGCCAAAGCGCCGGGCGTTGAACTTGCGGATGGTAAGCGTGACACCGACGAGGCTGCACGGTGGGATCACTGCAGCGACCCGCGAGCCGTCCGGCAGGCGCGAGTCGAGGATCGGCTTCTCTTCCGAGATGTCGCTGCCGAGGCGCCGCGCGATGTTCTTGACAGCGACAAGAAGCGACTTCTCGTTGAGCGTCACGCCGGCGGCTTCCTCCAGATACCCGCCGCGCTCGATGAAGACGCGCTCCGGGCCATTGATCATGATCTCGCTCACGTCCGGGTCAAGCAGGTAAGGCTCGATGGGCCTTAAAAACGGCAGGATCATCTCGAAGCCGGTCATGCCGCGCTCCCTTTCTGCGCCGGCTTCGGGGTCAGGTCGCCCGCAAGCTCGCCATCCTTCAACTGCTTGAAGTAACTCTTGTTCCGGTCCAGGAAATACGGCTTCAGGTACATCAGCCGCGGCGGGTGCGGGTTGAACCCGTCGTAGGCGAGCGTCACCGTTTGCGCGTTCTTGAGTTCCGTAAACACTTTCATGTCGAACCGGTAGTCACTCTGGGTGTTGTAGCTCTTCGAGGTCGTCACGTTCGCCTTGTGCGCCATCGCCTTGCCCGTCCAGAGGCTCACCCGCGCGTCGTGCCCGCTCTCCGAGATGTTGTAATTCACCTTCCACTGGTCCTCCTTGCCGCAGAGCTTGCTCGCGATCTCGGCCGAAAAATCATCCGTCTGGCTGAGGAAGATTTTGGTGCGGAAGCCCTGCAAGACCGTGCGCCAGGTCTCGCCCGGCAGCGCGTCACGAAGCGAGCTCATGCTCTGGGTGGCGATGATGGGAATGCAGCGGGGCTGACGGGAGAGGGCCAGAAATTTCTCGTCGCCGTTCGGATCGTTCTGCCCGGCCGTCGCAAACTCGTGGTATTCGTCGCAAATAAAGAACACCGGCCGCCAGTGGCGATCCGGCTCCAACCGCATCTTGGGGATGCGGTTGAGCACGGCGCGCTCGAAGTCGAGCTTCATCATGCAGCCGATGGCCCGCGCCAGGCCCGAGTTGAGGCTCACCGGGAAGTCGATGGCGCAGACCTTGCCCTGCTCGATCAGCTCGCCGAGCGGCGGGAGCGGCCGGCCGTAGCGCCCATCGGCGTTGAGCTTCGCGTCGTAACACTCCTTGGGCGGGCAGAACGTGCGCTTGACCAGGGGATTGTCGTCAAAGAGCGACAAGAATACCGAGATGCCCTCGACGATCGAAGACCGGAGCTTATTCTCGATCCCCAGCCAGTCGTGGTTGTACCAGCGCTTCACCGCCTCCAGAATCTCCCGCTTCATCCAATCAACCGCCTGCGGTGACTTTTCTGTTTGGCATTCGTACTCGATCCCGGCTCGCCGCAAAGCCTCTTCAAGCGCCCGGCTGTGCGGCGCTTTGTGGAAGCCCTCGCCCGCCGCGAACCCGAACGGTTCAAGCTCCGGGTGGGAGATGAAGCCGCTCTTCGGAATGACCACGTACTGCCGCCCCTGGATCAACTCTTCCGCCTCGGCAATCCGCCTCCTGAGGAGGTCCTTGTTGATCGCGCATTCGTAGATATCGAACAGGGTGACGTAATCGTAGGCCACCTTGTGAAGCTGGATGATGAACTTGACCAGGTTCGTATACGCCTGCTGCCAGAACGGTTCCTTGCCCTTCCCGAAGAGGTTATTCAGCAGGCTTGCGATGTTGTAGGCGAGCGCGTAAGCGTCGAGGTCGTTATAGAGCGGGTTGTAATGGAACTCGCCGCCCACCTTGACTGAAACGTAGTCCTCGCCCCGCCCGTACTTGGCGAGCAAGTCGTGCACGTCGTGGCAAAAGTCGCCCTTGACTTCGAGCACCAGGCCGCCGATCCGCTTGCCGGGGTCGTCTGCCTTGAACGCGATGAGTTGCTCGGCGTAGGGGACCATGCAGCCGGAGGTTTTGCTGGCGCCGGTCGCTCCAAGGATGGCGATCCCGGTGTAGAGGCCGCGCTCGGGGATCTCGAGCCAGTAGGGATTCGCGCACTCGACCGGGCGGCGCGGGTCGTGCACCTCGCCGAGCACCAGGTACAGATTCTCGCGCTTGCGCGGGTCAGGGTAAGGCGGGAGCTCGCCCGCCTCTATCTTCTTCGAGGACTTCCAGGCGAAGACGTAAAGACCGGAGAGGATGAACGAGAACAGGATGTACGGCGTGCTGAACAGGAAAACGGCGTAGCTGCCACGGAGTCCCTCGTAGATGAGCGGCTGCCGCAACGCGATCAGCCGCAGCATCAGGTCGTCAGTCGGCCAGGGACACTTGAAGGTAAGCACGAGGCCGGTGGCTGAGGCGAGCACGTAGGCAACCAAGCTCCGCGAAGCGAGAACCCTCCCGATCATATTGTGGCCCTCGCGGTAGTGGCCGTCTCCCGGTCTATCTCTCTCCCCATTGTGCCGTTAGGCTTACCCTTGGGCGTTTCGGCCTGCGAGGTCGTGGCAGGCGCCGGATGCTTGGCGAGCCACTCATTGAATTGGGAGTCCTTCTTGAAGATGTAATCGAGCGCCTCGCTCACCACATGGTCGATCTTTGCATCAATGAACTCGGCGTACCGCTCGGCTTTGTCGGCAAGCGGCTCGTCAATGCGAATGTGGTATTGCCGCTTGGTGATGACTAGTGCTGGCCTCTTTAGAAGAGCCATAGTTCTCATTCCTCCTCGAATTTCAGGGTTGACCTCGGCGTTGCGCCGAGGTCTCGTACCAGAACCTGGTCAGGATTCCGTACCAACTTTTGGTATGGATTTCGTACCAAGAGTTGGTCGCGCTGGACGCGGCAAAAACCAACATCAAGCCCTCGACCGAGGGCAAACCGTGGACGGGAGCGACCCCCGAAGCCCGGAGGGATTTGGCCGGACCGAAGGCCGGTCAAATGGGGTCGCTCCCGGCCACGGTTGTGTTTTTGCCGCGTCATTTCGGCTTCACCGCGCAAAACGCATCTCCTTGCGCCACCGCTGATTAGCAGTCACAGGCAGTAGAACGTGAGATAGAACGTGAGGTAGAACACCTGTCCCTGGGTGACGTTCTATAGTCAAGGCTCGCTTCGGTTCGGAAAATCTCATAGCGTTCGGGCAGCACATAGGTCTCAAAGCACCTCTGCGGTTGGGCTTCCCGAGGGCCTAGTAAGACCTTCACTTCATCCATCGAAAGGCCAACGGTGGACCATTTTTGATAGGCGGATTCAAACGGCTCGCCGTGGTAACGTTCGAGGCCGTCCCTCAAAAAATCCCGGTCCGCTCGCGTCAATTCGCCGCTCTTGGGACCGTCCCAAAGCATCCGAAGCTGGAAATATCTCCGCAGCCGATGCCCATCAACCCGCCCGGAATCTCTGAACGTACGCTCGAAAAATGATCGCGCGCGGGTGAACTTTTTGGGTTCAGGCGAGGCATAAATGAAGTTGAAATCGGGCAGCCGCCGCAGGAATTTCTCGTAGTTCCGCAGGTGAGTGACGTAACCGAGAAGGCTCTGGCCGGAGGTGTCGCAATAGGTGAACGTCACCACCGGAGGGAGGGAAAAGGGGTTTCCCTGCCGTGGAATGAAGACTGGAAAGCGGTCTACGAAGTAGCGTTTGGTGTTGCCGGTGGACTTCAAGCCGCGGTAGATTCGCCCCGGCAGGACGGGCAGCGGAACGTCGAGCTCCTCGTGAAAGTAGGCGACCTTATCCGCCTCGGTCTCAAGGTAGGACTCGTCCGGGTGGGCTAAAACGAAGTCCAGAATCAGCAGCCGAGTATGCATTAGCTCGTTCGATTGCCGGCGGCGGTTGCGGAGATTTTCCTTGTCGATCGCGCCATAAAAGCGACGAGCATAGAGATTGTAAACGTGGGTCTTGCGAGCGTATTCAGCCGCTCGGATGTGTCGTCGATCTATGGCCCGCGTGGTAAGCCGGTGAACAAGGCACCCTTTCGAGTAGCGGGTGAACGCGTGAAAATGGTGAAGGGTGAAGTAGCCGGAGTGGGTCGCCACCAGGTACAGGAACCGGGCTTCAGTCTCGGTGTAGCCGAGTCTTTGGATTGCCGCAAGGTCGTCAGAGCGGATGTTCATATCGAAAAAATGTCCCTTGTCAGTCCGGGATCGCCGATGGCCCGGCGCAGCGGCGCGGCGTCCTCGCGCATGGCGTAAATGGCAAAACCCGCCTGCATTTTCTCGGCCAGGCTGTCGCGGTGGTAGTCGCTGGTGGCAAGCTCCAGGTCAACTTTGGTCTGGTCGCGCTCGGCGGTTTCGTACTCAATCCGAAGGTCCGGCAGCGGGATCTTCCCGTTGACAACGGTGAGGCCGTGCTCTTGGGCGATCTCCTGTTTGCGCTGAGCCTGCTCGGATTCGGGGAGTTCGGAAACCTTGGCGAGCTTCTGGTAGACGGATTTCTTAAGCTCAAAATCCAAAACCACGCGCTGGACTTTGCCGCCGTCGCGGGCAATCCGCCCGGCGCCTTCCTGGTAGAGCCGGTAAAGGCCGGCATCGTGCTTGACCTCGCGCGGCTTCACAAAACCGTGGTAGAGGACCTGACGCGAGTCAGTTCCCTGGGGCCGGTTAGCCTCGATGAAGCGGTGGCCCTTGCGGGTGAGCGCAAGATAAGCGGCTCGCCCGGTGTGCGCGGTTTGCACACGTATGAGGCCTTGACGGGTGAGATTTCGAATTTCGCTTGCCGCCTGATTGCGGTCGCCGGCATAACGGAACTTGGCTAAATCGTCGAGAGAGACGGTGCGGAACGTACCCATTTCGGCGAGTGCCTTAATCTCAGACTCCCGGAGCATCACCGCCCGGTCGCGGTCGATTTCCGGGTACGGCCGACGCTCGGATCTGGTCCTTTCGCCTTTCGGAGAGTGAATCTCTCGCTCTTCCAACTGACCGGGGTTGCTTCCCTGCCCTCCGCCCCGGCTCCCTTGTTCGGCGATTTCCCGCTCCCGCGCGCGGTCGGGCGCGGGCATCCGGGTGACCGGCTCGCGGTCCCGCTCTGCGGGATCAGGCGTGTAATCGCGGCCTCGGGCCATCAGTTAAGTTCCTCGCGATGAAGGTGGGGCGGCATCGGGGTCTCACCGGCATTGAGTTCCCTATCGAAATGCGCGAGCTTCCGGCCCGTGTCCTTCAGGAAAAACCGCCGCCCGAGGGCGAAGACGAGCGCCGTCAGGTTCAGGAACAGGACCGCCAGGTAGAGCCCAATGGCCGGGGCGTAATGGTGAAAGATCAGGTAGCGGTAGGGCACAAGAAACCGCAGGCTCCCGGCCAGAAAGAACAGCGCCGCCATCACGAGAACCGCTGCGGCGAAGAGCGCGTTAGCAATCATCGGGGTCCTCCAGAGGATCCTCAGGCTGGGTGAAATTCCGGGCAAGGATCAAAAAGCCGGTGAAGCTCGCGCTCGCCGAAAACTCGGTCTCGACCGCCACAATACAGACGGCAATGGTGAAAGGAACGACAAAGACGAGGGCGGCGATCCGGGTGTCAGCGGGCATCACGGTCCTCCGGGAGTGATTTATTGTGCCTCTCGGAGCGCGCCAGCGGCGCGCACAGGGAGAGGGAGACTGCAAGACAGGGGCAGGTGGCCCCTGAAGCGTTCGCGCGCGTGCTGGCGGCGCTTAGCGCGATTGTGTTCATTGCTGGCTCCCGGTCACCGCGTTCGTGAACGCCTCGTCCTCCCGGAAATACGTGATGGTCAGGCCCAGCGGGTTGACCGGAATGAGGCCGTTCGGCACGCGTTTGCGGAAGAGGTAGAGGAAGCTCGCCGTGTACAGCGTCTTCTTGAGTACCGAATGATCCGCTGGCGCGTACTCGACCCGGTAGAAGTCCACTTCGGCGTGGTAGGGAGGCTTCGTCATCGGGTCCAGGGTGACTTTTTGCACGTCAATATCGGTCTCGGCAGCTGAGGGGTCGGTGAGGAATTTGTTGATCGTGCCGGCCTGCTTCGACTGCTGCATCACATCATTGGCAAGCTTTCCGTCCAGGAAATACATCGCTTTCGTGAAATCATCGTTGATCGTGTACCGGTTGCGGCGGTAATAGAGGCGGCAGAATTCCGACAGAAAATACTTGGCCTCGGCGTCTCCGGGGTGGTATTCGAGGCTACGGTAATCGACCGCCTGGGCGCGACCGAGCTCGTCCACGCGGATTACCAGCGGCCTCCAGTTGTGAAACGTCTCGATGGTCTTGACGTTCAAAACCACCAGGCCCAGGCCGATCAGGGCCAGCAGGGCGACAGCGATCTTGAGGTAGGTGTTGGTGACGATGGCGTCGCCGTACTTTTCGAGGTAGAGCTGCTTGGCTTCGTTGAAATCGGTGTTCGCCATAGGATTACCCCATGAATCCGGTGATGCCCCGGTAGATGTCTCCGGCGGGCGAGATTCCCGAACTGCCGCTGAACAGGTGGTTAGTCATGGCCGGGACTTTGAGCAAGATATAGGCGCCGCCGAGCAAGAGGATGGCGAGCATCCCAATCAGATCGGCAGGGTCAAGGGGGATTGGATAGAAAGGCGGCGCCATTAAAAGCGCGACAACTAAATTACACAGAACGTACGTGACCGCCGCGGCGATAACCTGGTAAAAGGCATAGGCGATGAAGAATTTGAGCCATCCCCAGAAGAGCCATTCGAGTTTCGGCACGATGAAAAAGGGGATGAAGATCGGACCAATCAGGACGGCGACGGCGGTTGCGACGGGGCCAAAGAGATTAACGGCGATGGCGATGAATTTCCAGACCGCCATGATGCCCACAATGATGATGTACTCGATGCTCCCGGTGATGTCTGTGATGCCGGGATGCGGGATATCCCCCCGGTACGTGTTGAGGGTGTGCTGGGCGGTCTGCAGAGCGGTGGTCCCGATGAGGCTTGTGAGGTATTGAGACTCGTTGGTGACGAGTTGCGGAAAGCTCATCCCAAAACCCGGAATGGGCGACGTGTAGTAATTGACCATCGCGTAGCCGAAGGCGATCATCAATAGCAGCTCCGCGAACCTCCCGAAGTGAAACCCGCCTACAACCTCGCTCGCGCCAAAGGCGGATTTAATCCCAAACCACACCACCATGATCGTGGCGAGCCCGGTGTACATGCTCTGGCCAATGTAGGCGAACTGGCCGCCGTGCTGGCTCAAAAGCTGCGAGATGAAGTTGAAGATTTGGGTCAGCGTCCCCATGCTCGTCCTCCGCCCTCGGCGTCCCCGTTACGGAATCCTGAAATTGGCGAGGGCGGACTCAATGCCCCCGGTCAATTGCTGATTCAACGCGGCGGCGTTGGCCCGCCCATAGATGTCCTGATTGATCGCCTGGGCCTGGGCGTCGCGAAGCTGCTTGGCGCGGATCGTCTGCTGTTCGAGGATAGCGACGAGTAATTTGTTGGTGTCCTGGGAAGTCTGTAAACCGAGAACCCCGGTGGCGTTGACCTTGTTGAGGACGGCCACTTGCGTATTTAAGCCGGGGCTATTCGAGAGGGAGTCGTTCTGGATGTTGCTGACGGCGTTTGTGGCGGCGATGGCGTTCGCGCGGATCGCCCCCATGGTCGCAAGGGCGTTTTCGTTCGCGCCGTCACGAAGCTCGACCGTGGCGTAGCGGGACTGAAGCTCCCGCTGGATCGCCTGCGGCATGGCGGCGAGCGAAGCGGGGTTGTACGTCTCGAGGGCGATGGTGGCGCGCTGGTAGCCGTTAAGGACGGCGCTGAGCGCGCCCGAATTCGCGCCATTGATCCAAGGGGTCGCGTTCCCGTACACGTCGCGGGCGCTCGCGTATCGCCACGGCGACCAGCTCGCCAGATAGCGCTGCGGCATGTTGCGGATGTTCCTCGTCATCACTACCGCCAGGTTGTAGCTGTTCACGATCTCCGAGTACGTGGCCTGCATCTGGGTAAGCTGCATGCGGAGCTGGTAATAGCGTAGAACGGCGCTATGGAAGTTCGTCGGGTCGTACACGATCCCACCGAAAAGCTGGGCATTCGCCGGGCGGGACACACTCGCCAGAATGATTGCAGCAAGGACGATCATCAGAACTTTCTTCATGGGGCCTCCAAAAGGTGTGAAGCCTACGGAATCTTGAAATTCCGCAATTTCTTCTCAAGATTGTCTTTGTCGCAGCCTTTCATTCCCGTAGGTCCAGAAGTGGTATCGCCAGTTCTTGAATCGATGCTCCACGTCCAGCATCCTGGGGGATAGTAGTCACCTGCGTATGTTCCTTCGATCGCGTTTTTCTTGTTCATGTACTCCACAAACTCCCGCTTCTCTTGAAGCGTCGGGTGCTGCGGGTCGGCAAGCCTCGGGCAGCCGCCAAGCTCTTCCTTTGCCTTGGCCGTGCGCGGATTGCAATCATCCTGGGGGAAGCGGTCCGCCCATGTGTACTGTTTCTTCTGGGCACACGCGCTCAGCACAATTACGGCTGTCGCAAGCGCCGCGCAGAGGATCGTCGCGCGCCCATAAAGACGGTTCGGAGTGTGATTGTGTCTCGTCATCGTTAAAGCTCCTTTCCCTGATCAGAGGTTTGCTTGCATCTTGTGCTGATTATAGTCAGGGAGAAGGAGATCGTTCGAAAGATAGACTTTCACCCGCGTGCCTTCGCGGATGGTGACCGTGGGCATTTGATTGAGGAACCGGTTCATGATTTGCTCGCCGGAGTTGGCCATGCCGATGCCAAAACCCTGGCGGATAAGGTCCCCGCCGCCCGCGGTCAGAACGCCGCCCGTACCAAGCTCCGCCGCGCCGCCAAGCACGCCCACCGCGAGCGACGCCCCGAAGATTTTGGCGTAGTGGTTGTTCACCTTGTCTTTGAGCGCGGTCGCCCCCTGCTGCCCGAGGCCGGCGAACTGGTCAAGATTCACCGAGTACCCGTCCGGCATCAGTAGCCGGTGGAAGACAACGGCAAGCCGGGCCTGGCCGAAGGTATCGACTTTTCGCGCCTCGCCAAAGATTTTGCTGCCTGCGGGAATCAATAAGTGCTGCCGGTCGTGTGAGTAGAGGTTGTGCGTCACCATGCAGGTCACCGGCCCGGCGAAACTTCCCTCCAGGCGATTAACGAGCAGGGCTTGGATGACGCTGCCCTCGAAGACGACGTACTTCTTGCCGGTTGCGCCGTTAAACGCACCCGGTTTTGCAACGTAGGGATTGGGCGGGTCGGCGTTTCCGGCCTGCTCCTGGCCGGGTTGGGCGCTGGCGTCTGTCTTCCCTGCTCTCCCCCGTGGCGGAAGCGGATGTGGAAGACGGGTCTTTGGAACAAGGCCCTGCGCCTGGGCTTGTTCGAGCATCTGCTCTTCCTGTTGAAGCTGAGCGCCTTCCTGATCGAGAAGCTGTTGCTGGCTTTGAAAAGCGTTACTCGCCCCTGGCGCTGCTGCGCCTGTGGCCGGCTCCGGGCTCGCCGCTGCCCCGGCTTCCGCTGGCTGCATTCCCGGCGCGCCGTTGCGGTAGCTGAGCGCCACGTTGTCCGCAAAGAGCGACATATACCGGCGTTTCTTGGCGTCTTCCTTCACCGGATCGGGGGCGGTTCCCGGCTGCGAAGCGGCGGCGTACGCGCCAGGCGGATATGTACCACTGGGCGATGCCCCGGTCACGGGCGTGCCGTAGGGATTCTGAAGCTCGCGCTGGGCGGCGAGCGCTCTCTGCTGCTGAAGTAACGCCGCCTCAACTTGCGGGGCGGAATCCACCTGCTCCTGCTGAATGTCCTTTTGCAGGCTGGCGATTTTCTGCTGATCGACGGGCGCGGCCGTTGGCGCCGGAGGCGGCACGGCTTGCGGCATTTTCGGCCGCTTGTGTCCGGTCAGGGCCATGATGACAATCATCAGGAAGGCGATCCCGGCGATAACCACGGCCTGGAGGTTCTTCGGCATTAGGCCCTTGGGCTTCGGCGCTTTGTCCTTCACTTCCTGTTCCATGACGGCCTCGCTTTCAACCCTGCTGCCGGCGGCTGAATTCGATTTTCTTTTTGCCCACCGCAATATAGCCTTCATTAACGACTTCCGGGACGATGTAGACGCCGTTCTCAAAGTCGAAATTCACCAGATCAGGCTTGCCGTCCTTGATCTCGTAAATCGTCGGCTTCTCCTGGGCGTGGCACTGGATGTAGGTGAATTTGCCGTCGTGGTAAATCGCGGAGACTTCAAACGGGGCCTTCGCCGCTTTCCGGTCGTAGCGGTAATCGAAGCGGAGCTTCTGCGGGTAGCTCGCGCGGTACTGCTCGATCTCACTCGCGGCGCGCGCGTCCGCGGCGTGGATTTCCTGCTGGACCTGGTTCCGTAGTTGGGTGATCTCGTCGCGGTAGGCTTCAACCTCGCTCGCCCGGACGTACTTCGGCGGATCGCCGCCCGGAGGATCGTCGGCCTTCGCCAGGCTCGATCCGCCCTTCGGCACCACGAACACCTTCAGGTCGGGTTGCGCGCCTGGCTCCTTCGAAATCTCCGTCAGCAGGAATGAATAGATGTGCCCGCTTGCCGTCACCAGGTTCAAGTCGGTCTTGATGCCTTCGGCGGCCGGATGGAGGTAACAGAGGTTGTGCACGCCGTTGATGATCCAATAATCTTTGTCCCCGGTCGTGTAATCGAGGATTTCCTCGTTCGCCGGCAGCACAATCAAGGTGGAAAAGCGCACCTTCGCGTTAATCGGGATCACGTCTTTTTGTGAATACCGCACAAGGCGCGCGCCGTCAGCGGCGCGGAGAATTGAAGGCCCGGCGGCACACAGTAGAAAACTCAGGGTGATGAATTTCTTCATGGCCTCTCTCCTGCAAGGATTTCCAGGCCCTTCTCGAACCCGTGCGCAGCGAAAGCTTCGTCCCGTTTGTGGTTGTCAAAGGGGTCGTTCGTGTAAATCCAATAGCTTTTGGGATCGACGTTCAGGTTCGCCACCTTCGAGACGCTTGGGGTCTTGATGAGCATCTGCTGCTTGGGAATCAGGCCCGTCGCGAGCTCCAGTTCGTGCTCGTTCAGGTGGAACTGCTCGCGGTAGAGCTCGCGATCGAGGTCCGGGTTGGCGAGAAAAATCTTCGTGCTGCACGTCTCGATCAGGATGTCGAGGATCTCCGATTTTCGAAGCTCTTCGAGCGATTGGGTGGAAAGAATCAGGCCGGCATTGTGCTTGCGCCAGGTGCGGAGGGCCTGAGAGATGTAAGCGCGCAAGCCTGGGTTCTTCAGGAACACCCAGGCCTCGTCGATAAAGAACGCCTTGAAGACTTGAGTGATCTTGGGATCGGAAATAATCGCGTCGGCCCGGTGCAGGATGTAAAAAAGCAGCGGCTCCAGGACCTGCGGGTATTCCTTCATCCCCTGAAAATCGAAGCACTGAAAGCGGGAGAGCGTCACGTTATCTTCAACGTTGTCGAACAGGAACCCGAACTGCCCGCCCTGCTTCCACTTGTAGAGGCGCGCGTCCAGATCGCGGCGCAAGGTGTTTGAGAGCGTCGAGAGCGTATGGAGGCTAGGGTCTTCGACCTGGTAGAGGTTCTCGATCTGCTCGTAAAGCTCGCGCTCCTGGACGGGCGTGAGCCGCTCCCCGCCCTGGGACTCGGCGAGCACCCGGACGAACAGCGCCAGAAAATCGAGGTTCCGCTTCGTAGGCGGGAGCGAAAATGGGTTGATGCGGAACTCGCGCGACTCGATCCCGGCGCGGATGTAGGAACCTTCGAAGAGCTTGGTGAGGCTTTCGAAGCTGCCGCCCAGATCGAAGATGAAGGTGTAGGGATCGTATTTCTGCAGGTTGGTCATCAGGAAATTCAACAGAAACGACTTCCCTGATCCGGTGCGGCCCAAAATTAATGTGTGCGCGGTGTCGCTCGAATGGAGGTTGAAGAAATAGAGCGTCTTGTGGTTGGTTTCGAGGACCGCGAGGTGCTCGCGCCGGAGATGGCGGTTTTCGCGCTCCCCACAATGGAGCGTGAAGAGAAATGAATAGTCCGCGTAATTAGCGTTGGTGATGAGCATCTGGCGGACGTTGAGCGCGTGATTGCCGGGGATCGAGGCAAGGTAGGCGTTCAGCAGGTTATAGCGTTCATCGTAAAGCTCGGCGTCGGTGACGCTAAAGACTTTGTAGAAATCGGCGCACGCGGCTTGAACCTGCGCAAGGTCGAGATCGTAAATCACCACCGTGAGCGAGAACCGGCCGAAGTAATTCCCTTTGACTTCAAGCTCTTCGAGGGCCTTCCCGAGCTCGCGGATTTGGGCTTCTTTCGAGTCGTCCACCAAAACGTCGGCGGAGTTGGCCGGAGTGTCAGACGTGTTGAGATAGCTGATGAACGAACGCTTGGTGGTGTGGTAGTGCCGGCGCCGCGAGTGGATCAGGCGGCGGGTCTTGTCCGAAGGCTCTTTCTTCCATTCGGTCACAATAAAGAAATTGGCTTCGACTTCGAGCAGCCGCTCGAAAATGAGCGGATAAGTGCGCGCGGACGGCTCCTTGAGCGTGAGGACTTTCACGTAATAGTCGTCCACGCGCAGGAAACCGCGGTGGCACTCGAGATGCGACTCCGGCAGGTAGTAATCAAGAAACGTGTCGTGCTTGAGGCGCGCGCATTCAAGCTTCAGGGGCGAGAAATTCAGCGTGCGCTTGAGCGCGGCGAAGGCCCGCTGCTTGTCGAGGATCTCCGCCTCCAGGAAATCGTTGACTTGCAGGATGAAGTTTTCGGCCTTCTGGCGGACGAGCGCCTGGGCGCGGCTGAGCTCGCTCCCGAGCAAGAACACCTGCTTTTGAGTCGAAAGCAGGCTGTTGAGCTCGCGCCAGGCGCGGCGGGGATTGTGGTGGGCCACGGAAAGCGTGGCGAGTAGAGCCTTCTGCTTCGGCAGGCCCTCCATCAGCACGGCGTAGGAGATGTCGAGTGAATAGAGCCGGTCGGATTTATCTTCAAGGAACGCCGCCCGGTTTTGGATGGCGGCGTTCACGATCGGGTTTTGGTGCGAGCTGCGCGGGATACGCTCGTGGTTCCGCTTGAAGAGGTACTGATAGACCCGGCATTTCTCGTCGAAAAT
>JBOGJT010000252.1:0-4488 GCA_050745065.1 Terriglobia bacterium | reverse complement strand
CCTTTCTCCATTAAGGTGCTTCTCGAGTCGTTGTTGCGCAACAGTGACGGCCGGCTGGTGACGCGGGACCAGGTGATCGCACTGGCCGCGTGGAAGGGATCAGATCCGGGCCGCCGCGAACTGCCGTTCACACCGGCGCGCGTTATCCTGCAGGATTTCACCGGCGTTCCGGCCATCGTTGACCTTGCCGCCATGCGCTCGGAGATGAAGCGGCGCGGCGGCGACCCAGCCCGCATCAATCCGCTGGTTCCCGTTGACTTGGTTATCGATCACTCGGTGCAAGTGGACGTTTCCGGCAGCCCGCTTGCCATTCTCCGTAATGCGGATATCGAATTCGAGCGGAACCGCGAACGTTATGAATTCCTGCGATGGGGTCAGAAGGCGTTCCGGAATTTTCGTGTCGTGCCGCCTTCAACAGGCATCGTTCATCAGGTGAATCTCGAATTTCTAGCCAAAGTCGTGATTGCCCGTGACGTGGAAGGCGAGTGGCAATTTTTCCCGGATACGTTAGTGGGCACGGACTCGCACACCACCATGATTAACGGCCTGGGTGTGCTCGGATGGGGCGTGGGAGGTATCGAGGCGGAGGCGGCCATGCTCGGCCAACCCTATTACATGCTGCCGCCGCAGGTGGTGGGTGTGAAGCTCGAAGGCCGCCTGCGCGAAGGCGTCACCGCCACCGACCTGGTGCTTCGCATCACGGAGATGCTTCGCCAGAAGGGTGTGGTGGAAAAATTCGTGGAGTTTTACGGCAGAGGACTTTCGCAAATGACCTTGCCAGACCGCGCCACTGTCGGCAATATGTCGCCCGAATACGGCGCGACGATGGGCTTCTTTCCCGTAGATGATGAGACGCTGCGCTATCTGCGGATGTCAGGGCGAACGGCAGGGGAAGTGGATCTTGTAGAGCGATATTGCAAGGAGCAAGGAATTTTCCGGACCGATGCAACGCCGGATCCGGAATTTACCGACACGTTACATCTCGATCTCGGCGCGATCGAGCCTGCTCTGGCTGGACCCAAACGGCCGCAGGACCGCATCGCGCTTCCCGCGATGAAGGACGCGTTCCATAAGGTGCTCACGCAGCCCGTCAAAGACGGAGGGTTTGGGGTTCCGGCCGCGACGCTTCCGCGCTCCGCCGCCGTAAGTTTTAATGGAACGAAGGAGTCGATGCACGACGGCGCGGTCGTGATCGCGGCCATCACCTCCTGCACCAATACTTCCAATCCCTCCGTAATGATGGGCGCGGGATTGTTGGCGCAGAAGGCTGTCGCGCGCGGCCTGAAGGTGCCGCGCTATGTGAAGACGAGCCTCGCCCCTGGATCCAAAGTCGTCACCGAATATTTAAAGGCCGCGGGCCTGCTCGCCGCCCTCGATCAGCTTGGCTTCAACCTTGTCGGCTATGGCTGCACAACTTGCATTGGCAATAGCGGGCCGCTCGCGGACAACGTGGCGAAGGCGGTGAATGAGAGCCAGATCGTGGCGGCTGCCGTGCTTTCAGGAAATCGGAACTTCGAGGGGCGCATTCACCCCCAGGTCAAAGCCAACTATCTTGCTTCGCCTCCGCTCGTGGTGGCTTTTGCCCTGGCAGGAACGGTGGAAATCGATTTGTCGGCTGAACCTCTTGGTAAAGACGAGCGGGGGCGTCCGGTTTATCTGCGCGAGATATGGCCGTCGCAGAAGGAAATCGCTGAAGCCATGCAGGCATCGATCAGCCCGGAGATGTTTCGCCGCTCTTACGCTAACGTATGGGAAGGCAACCCAACCTGGAACGCCATTCCGGTGAAGGGTGACGAAATCTACGCGTGGCGCGAGGCGTCGACCTATATTCAGGAGCCGCCCTTCTTTACCGATTCGAGCCTTAAGCCTCAAGACTCGCTGCACGGCGCGCGGGTGCTAGTGATGCTGGGTGATTCCGTCACCACCGATCATATCTCGCCTGCGGGGAATATTGCGGCCGCGAGCCCCGCTGGCCTCTATCTCTCGGAGCACGGCGTCGATCGAAAGGACTTCAATTCTTACGGCTCGCGGCGCGGTAATGACCGCGTGATGGTGCGTGGAACGTTCGCCAATATTCGTCTCAAGAATCTGCTCGTGCCCGGGACCGAAGGCGGCGTCAGTCTTCATCTGCCTTCCGGAGACCAGATGCCCATCTACGACGCCGCGATGCTCTACAAGAAGGAAGGCGTGCCGCTGCTGGTCATTGCCGGGAAGGAGTATGGCGCCGGCTCTTCTCGTGATTGGGCCGCGAAGGGAACGCTGCTGCTGGGCGTGAAGGCGGCGCTAGCGGTGAGTTACGAGCGCATCCATCGCAGCAACCTGATCGGCATGGGCGTGCTGCCCCTCGAGTTCAAGCCGGGCGAAAGCGCCGCGGCGCTGGGGCTGACGGGCCGCGAGACATTCGACCTTCAAGATCTCGGCAAGCTTCAGCCGCGCCAGGAAGTGACTGTTGTGGCGTCGGCGGATGGAAGAAAAATCTCCTTCAAAGCAGTGGCGCGGCTCGATTCGCCGGTCGAGGTGGGTTATTACCAAAGCGGCGGCATTCTCGACGCAGTGCTGAAGAGCCTTTCCGAAAAGGGTTTGTAGGGCGCTGATCGCTGCCCCGCACGCCGCGCGGTTTGCTGAAAAACTCATTTGGCTGTCGTTCTGCGCTAAATAGTCGCCGGTGTCACCCCCGCAAAAGCGGATGTCCGTACGGATTCCCGCTTTTGCGGGAATGACTGAAAATCACCTTTTGGTTGCGGCCGTGCCGCGGCGCGCTAGATATCAGTGTCGGCCAACCTTCACGATTGGAATCTCCAGAATTTATGAATGACTCGATTCGCAACATTGCCATCATCGCGCACGTTGACCACGGCAAGACCACGCTCGTAGACGCCATGCTCTGGCAGAGCGGCGCATTCAGCGCGCGCCAGGAGGTCGTGGACCGCGTGATGGATTCGAACGAGCTCGAACGCGAGCGGGGCATCACGATTCTTTCGAAGAACACCGCTATCCTTTATGACGGTGTCAAAATCAACATTGTGGATACGCCCGGCCACAGTGATTTTGGCGGCGAAGTGGAGCGCGCCCTGAAGCTCGTGGATGGCGTGCTGCTGCTCGTGGACGCGAGCGAAGGACCGCTGCCGCAGACGCGCTACGTGCTGCGCAAAGCGCTCGAAGCGAAACTCGTTCCGATCGTGTTGGTGAACAAGATTGACCGCTCAGACGCCCGGCCCCAGGAAGTAGTGAATGAGATTTACGACCTCTTCATCGATCTGGGCGCCAGCGAAGACCAGATCGGCTTCCCGATACTGTACGCCAACGCCCGGAAAGGTGTCGCGCAAACTACTCTCGATGAACCCTCGGAAACCCTCAAGCCGCTCTTCGAGGCGATCCTTCAGCATATTCCGCCTCCCGGCGGCGATCCGGCGGACGTGCTGCAGTTGCTTGTGGTTAACCTCGACTACAGCGACTATCACGGCCGGCTCGCCATCGGTCGGATTTTCTCCGGCGCCCTCCATCGCGGCGACGACGTGGCGATCGTTAAGCTCAGCGGCGCCGTTCAAAAGACCAAGATCACGAAACTCTACAGCTTTAAGGGCCTCGAGCGCATTGATGCTGACTGTGCATCGGCCGGCGAGATCGTGGCCATCGCGGGCGTTGAAGGCATTACCATCGGGGAGACCGTGACGAGCGCCGAAGCGCCGCGCGCGCTGGTGCACGTGCCGGTGGACGAGCCGACCATCTCGATGGTGTTCACCGTCAACACGTCACCCTTTTCCGGGCATGAAGGGGCCTACGTCACGTCGCGCCACCTGCGCGACCGGCTGCAGAAGGAGCTGCTTACAAACGTCGCTCTGCGCGTCGAGGAGATGGAAAGCACGGACTCCTTCAAAGTCCTGGGGCGAGGAGAGCTGCAACTTGCCATCTTGATCGAGACGATGCGCCGCGAAGGCTACGAGCTTGCCGTAGGCAAGCCGGAAATTGTTACGCGCGAGATCGAGGGCAAAGTACAGGAGCCGCTTGAGCAGCTCATCATCGATTGCCCGTCTGAATTCGTGGGCGTACTTATGGAGAAGATCGGAAGCCGGAAAGGCGTTAACACGAAGATGGCAGGCCAAGGCTCGCCGGGCGGACGGGTGCGGCTGGAGTTTTTAATTCCTTCTCGCGGCCTGATCGGGCTGCGCAGCGCGATCATGCAGGACACGCGGGGAACCGCCGTCGTGAACACGCTCTTTGAGGGTTACGGGCCGTGGCAGGGCAATATCGCTTCGCGGCTCACCGGATCCCTGATCGCCGACCGCGCCGGCAAAACGACCGGATACGCTCTCTATAACCTGCAGGAGCGCGGGGATCTGTTTGTCGGGCCGGGAACGGATGTTTACGAAGGCATGGTGGTGGGGGAAAACTCCCGCTGGGATGATATGGACGTCAATGCGGTGAAAGAAAAGAAACAGACGAACATGCGCGCTTCGGTGGCGGACGAGGCCATCCGGCTCGTTCCAG
>JBOGJT010000251.1:0-8112 GCA_050745065.1 Terriglobia bacterium | reverse complement strand
GGCCGCCGGTTTTTGATAGTAAAGACCGGCGGCCAGAGGCCGCCGCTACAACCCGGGGCGACGCAGACTGATGTCCGCGTGTATAACCGTGATACCCCAAGATTACCATCCTTGATCGGGCCTTAGCCCATCCTGCTTATTATGACCAACCCGTAAGATCGCATGGTGTTAATATCCATAACATCTCCCGCTTGTCCACTTTGATTTCCAGGAATTACTAGCGCATCATGTTGCTCTGCACGTTATCTTTTGGAGCCGGGGCCTCTACCGGCGCCATGGAGGATAAAGTGACCACAGAGAAGCAGCGCCGTTCTCGCAGCAGCACGGGTGCACCTTCCGGCGCTGCTGTCGGCGCGGCGCCGGCCAACGACTCCGCTCTGCCAGGTGCGTCCCCCGCACCGTCAAAACTGCAAACCGAAACAGACAATCCCCATCCGGACGCAAACGTGCACGAATGTCAGCAGAATAGCAGCTCCCTGCTGGACGATCTGGCGGAGTTTGCAGGCTCGGCATTGCGCGGTGGGGAGGGCGCGATTGTGATTGCGAGGAAGAGCCTCCGGACGGGACTTGAACAGCACTTGTTGGAGTTGGGCTTGGATCCGTCTGCCGTCCGCGGCCGCTACCTTTCATTGGACGCGGATGACGTGATGTCGGCGTTCATGCGGGAAGGTAGACCGGACGCTTCAAGATTTACGGAGGTGATGGGCCGCCTGATTGAACGCGCCCGAGCGAAGGTTCTGAGCGATCCGGCGCGTGTTGCGGTGTTTTCAGAGATGGCCTCGCTATTGTGGGAGCAGGAGCATCGCGACGCGGCCATCCAGGTGGAGCAATTATGGAACGAATTAGCCGAGAAACATTCTTTCTATCTGCGGTGTAGCGCGCCAGCAAGAAGTTCCGATCCCTCGGGACGCGCCGGCGGTTTCCTCATGATCTGGTCAGAACATTCCGGCGCGAGTGCGGCTGGGAGCGCGCCGCCTTCGCGCGCTGAAGGCGAGCGGCCGCGCGAGGTTTCGCAATTCTCGCAGCGGGTGCAGGCTTTCGACCACGAGACGGCGTTACGGCAGGCCGAGGAACGCTTCCACTTAGTGGTGGAGAATATTCAGGATTATGCGATCTTCATGCTGGATGCGGCAGGCTGTGTGGTGAGTTGGAACCGCGGCGCGGAGCGCATGAAAGGGTACACGGCGTCCGAAATTATAGGGCAGCACTTTTCCATCTTCTACACGAGAGAAGATATTGCAGCAGATAAGCCGACGCGCATGCTGCGGACCGCTGCTACAGAGGGGCTAGTCCGTGATGAGGGCTGGCGTGTACGCAAGGATGGGTCACGCTTCTGGGCAAGTCTGGTGATTACGGCTCGCAGCGATGAAGCGGGGAATCTGGTGGGCTTCGCCAAGATCACGCGTGACGCGACGGACCAAAAAGCACACGAGGAGTCGCTACGCCGGCTAACCGGTCAGCTTATGTCTTTACAGGATGATGAGCGGCGCCGCATCGCCCGCGATCTGCATGACGGCACCGCACAGGCGTTAGCGGCTCTCTCGATCAACCTATCGCTCTTGCAGATGCACGAAGGCGTCAAGCGCGATCCGCAGCTCGCAAAAATCGCCGCCGAAAGTGAAGCGTTGGCGAAGCAGGCGGCGGATGAAGTGCGCAACGTCTCCCATCTGCTTCACCCTCCGGATTTGGATGCCGTGGGTCTGGAGGCGGCGATTCGCTGGTACGCGACGAGGTTCACCGCGCGCAACGGAATCTCCATCTCCATCGACGCGCCTTCGAGCCTCAATCGCATGGATCAGGATCTTGAAATTGGTTTGTTTCGTATCGTCCAAGAGGGACTTGCCAACATCCAGCGCCATTCCGGCAGTCCGTCGGCTGAAATCCGGCTGATGCAGCGCAACGATGACGTAATCCTGGAAGTCCGGGATCAGGGCTGCGGCATTCCACCACGTCTGCTCGGCAATGATGAATACCGGGTCGTGCACCCAGGCATCGGCATCACCGGCATGAAGGAGCGAATGCGGCAGTTGGGAGGCCGGCTGGAAGTCCTCTCAAACTCCGCAGGTACCACGCTACGGGCCGTCGCGTCCGTAACCAGAAAGTCGTAGCGCGCCCTCTCAGAGGTGGCCCACCGAAATAAACGTGGCGTCCGTCCACGAGCGCAATCTTGGGATGCTCTACGTTCGGGCGGCGCTGAGCGATTGAATGCAACGTGCGCCTGCGCCACGGTTAAAACCTGCCCTCCTGTTCTCGCTAACCCGTTGGTGGCAAGTTCCGAATTAGCTGCAACCCCTACCGCAAATCACCCTCCCCATTACAAACTTAACCTGATGGATAATCGCCCGCCGCCGCGCGATGATGGTCAAGGTCTCCGGCATATCGTAAGAATTGCAGAAGCAGCGTCCCGACCGGCACAAAGAACGTGGCCGCATTTGCATCGGCCGCCAACGCCGGGAGGCATCGGCAGAAAAAGAGTAATCCTCAAGGAGGAATCATGCTGTACTACGCCGTCGTCTTTTTGATCATTGCCATCATCGCGGGTGTCTTGGGATTCTTCGGTGTGGCCGCAGCCGCCGCGGGAATCGCAAAGATCCTGTTTGTCATCTTCCTGATCCTGTTTGTCCTTTCCCTCTTCGGGCACTACCGCCGTCGCGTTTGATGGGCGCGGGAGCGTTACTCGCTTCTGCGCGTGAGAGCGCGGCCGATGTCCACGCCAAACGAGGGGTTGGACTCTGTTCCCGTGACCTTAATGGGAAGAGAGGTTCCTGCCTTTCCCTTTTTAAATAAGGGATCCAGCGGCTTGAGGAGAATTGATTTCCATCCGGTTGTTGTTTGGGATATTTTTGCCTCAAGCCGTAGCGATCCCCGAAAATCGAGACTTTCGTCATTCAGGTTGTAGGCGCCCCGCAGATGGATCGACGCCCCGGGGACGCGAAACGCAAGATTTGAGAACCTCATCACTCCGTTCTGCAGGGTAAAGCGCCCTTCGAGATTGGAGGCAACGTCATTCAGCTCTTGATCGTTCGGCTTGCCGCGTCCGCGGCGGCTGAGGCTGTCGATTTTGTTTTGCGCGCCCGCGGCGGCAAAACGGGCCGTCTTCACTGCGAACTTTCCGTTGAGAATCAGACGATTTGTGACATCGGCCGCGCCGGGACGTATTTTCATCTTCACGTCAAAGCTGCCCGAGCCGCTCAGCGGCGGCTGGTTGGCCTTCACCGCCAGGCGGAGCAGATCATCCAGCCGCGCGTTTGCTGCTGTTACCGTCAGAATGACAGTGCGGCCCTTAACGCTGGTTGTTCTAAAGACTCCTCCCTTGGCGACGACGGAGGAATTGCCAATCCGGGCGTCAACCGGATTTAGAAACGTGTTTCCGTTTGTCCCATCAACTACGGCGTGAAATTGGGTCTCGAGCTGCACCGGATGATGACTAAAACTAAGGCTGAATTGCGGAGTGCTGGTTTCTCCGTCGACATTGATGCGTTCCAGCGCCCCGCTGAAGCTGCCTTTTGAGGAGAGGATGCCGCCCAGTCCACGAATCGTAGCCAGGTCTGCATCCGCAAACGTATAGCCGCCTTTCACGGGCGTCAGCGCCGGGTGTTCATTCGGCCACGGTCCAAACTCACCGTGGGCTTCGATCCTGCCAACCGGGACGGGATTCATCAGCGTCGCAGTGAAAGGCATAGCAAGGCCTCTGCCGGCGTCACGAAGTATCAGGCGGCGGATCACGAAGACGCGGGGCGGCTTCGATTCATCATTTGGAAGGATCACCAGCGCAGCGTGGGTGGAGATGATCTGGTCGACCACCACGGGAAAATAATGCCCGATCTGTGATGGATGCGGCACTTCGGCTTCGTTCGATGGCACGGTGATCCGCAATCCTTGCAGGCGCACAATTTCAACGTGATGGGGCCGCCGGAGCAGATCCAGAAGGCTTGAGGCCGCTGAAAACTTACCGATGCGAATGAGAGGAGGCTCGTTGGGACGCCCTTTTGCACGTAGAACGAGCCCTTCACCGGCGATCTTGATGCGCGGGAACACGGAGACTCGCAGACCCGTGAACTGGACGGTGCTATCGAAGCGCTCGCCCAAGGCGCGCGCGGCGCGGGCGCGCACGTAGCGAGGCACTAGAAGTGCCAGGGTGACACACAGGACCGCGATGGCAATCAGTACCGCGCCCGCCACAATCATCAGCGGTCTTCGCAACGTTGGTCTCAAAGAGCGATGATAAACGGTAGAATGCTAGTTCGTCTATCCCATTAGGCAAAAATCTGGTGATAGGCTGTGAAGGGCGAGCCGGGGAGTGCGGCGCCGTTGTGAATAAGCCGATCGGCCCAGCAAGCCGCCGCCAGAACCATGGCAGGCTAGAGAGGACGTCTCGAAACGGCGGCTATCCCGTTGACCAAGTTCCTGCACCACATTTTCATCGTTTTCGCCCATCTTGGCGGTCCCGGCCTTCTCGGCTTGGGCGTCGTCGATTCCTCGTTTCTGTTTGTTCCCCTCGGGAACGACGTACTGGTCATCGCCATGAGCGGCAGGAAGCATGATCTGGCGCCGTATTACGCCCTCATGGCCGCCCTCGGGTCTGTGATTGGATGCGCCCTCGTCGATCTCTTATGCCGCAAGGAGGGGGAGAAGGGTCTGGAAAAGTTTCTGTCGGGGCAGCGGCTCAAAAACGTGAAACGCCGAATGAAAAAGAACGCCGCCTGGACGCTCGTCGTAGCGTCGTTGATGCCACCTCCGTTTCCCTTTACGCCCTTTGTCGCGGCGGCGTCAGCGGTACAATACCCGCGCAGGAAACTACTTATGAGTATCATCGGAGTTGCCAGGTTCATTCGCTTCTCCGTTGAATGCATGCTTGCCATACTCATCGGCGCCAAGCTGCTCCCCCTCGCCCGGTCCCCGGCGTTCGAAGATGCGATCGTAGCCTTGATTGTTGTTTCGATTGTGGGGAGCGCGTTCTCTGTCTATGGTTGGATAGCGCATTCCAAGGGTCGTCGCGCGACACGAACCAGATAGCCGGAAAGGATGCATTTTTGCCGTGGCACGCGAAGGTTTTACCTGCCCCTGCCGTGTTCGCGCATCCTTTCGTGCACGGCCAAACCAGCGAGTGGAATATCCGGAACGGAATGTGATTGCGAGGGGGCGGGGCCGCCATGAATCTCGCAACCCATTCAAAATAAAAGGAAAACCTTTACGTCGAACAGCAATTGAACGAAAAACGCCACGATCCTGCAAACCACGGTGGGAGCGGTTTTGGGGAACCCGTGACGTGGTGGCGGTACAGTACCCTCCGGATTTCCGAGCGTGGCTTGCGGTAGCACACGCCTTTGGAGGTAGGGATGCCTTATTTCCCATGCGGAGTTGAAATCGATTTGGCGAGCGCGCCAGCGCGCAGCGCCGCCAATTCAACAACCCGGGAGGTAAGGAAAATGAAAGGTGTAAATATACTCGTTCTGACAGTCGCCGCAAGCATGACGGCGTGGGCGATGCCGAGCGTGGCCCGTCCGCTCGCTTTGACTGCACCGGCCAGCGCGCAGTCCCAGCAGCAACCCGATCAGCAACCGACGCAACCCGGACAGCCGCCAGCAAATCCGCAGCGCCCCGGTCAAAATGTACCGCAAAACCAACCGAACAAGCCACCCAATCAGCCGCAGCCCCCACAACAGCCGAATCCGCAGCCCAATCCTCCGGCGCCCCCGCAACAGCCGAATCCGCAGCCTAATCCAGCGACCCCGCCACAACAGCCGAATCCGCAGCCCAAGCCCGTGCAGCCACCGAATCCACCGGGACGGCAGTCGCATCAGCCGAATTCGCCACAACAGCCCGGACAGGTACCGCCGCAGCAATAGACCGTAGGGTTCCGCATGAAAGATCTGGGGAGCAAGAGTCACGCCTGCTCCCCAGTCTATGATTATTGTGGGTAGTTCATTTGCGGCCAGGCTTACTGGCGCAAGGACCGCTGAGGCTATGGATAACGCGGTTATGCCGCAATGATGTGGTTGCGCACGGCGTAATGGACGATCCCGCAGATGGAGTTTATCTTGAGCTTGTCCATGATGTTGGCACGGTGGGTCTCTGCCGTTTTCACGCTGATTCCCTTGGCCGCCGCGACTTCCTTGTTGCACTTACCCTCGGCAAGGAGCTGAACAATTTCCCGCTCACGTGCGGTCAATGCGCAGCCTTCATGGTCCTGAGCATTCACGCTTCGTGACGTGAGATAACCCTGCAGAATCATGTCTGTGGCCCGGGAGGTAAAGAACGGCCGATGGCGGCCCAAGGCGTCTACGGCGTTGGTCAAATCTCTTCCTGCATCTGATTTCAGCATGTATCCGCGGGCGCCGCTCTGCAGCGCTTTGTCGATAAGCTCTTCGGAGTCGTGCTGCGTCAGGATGAGCACTTCGACGCGTGGAAGCGTCTTTAGTATAATCCGCATGGCTTCGAGGCCGTTCATATCCGGCATGCTCACGTCTAACAGGGCGACATCCGGATTTGATTCCTTGACCTTAGAAATTGCGTCCCGGCCGTTCGCCGCTTCCGCGCACACCTGAAACCGGGGGTGGGCGGCGAGAAGAGCTCGTAGACCTTGTCTCACCACGGCATGATCGTCGGCGATCATGACGCGAACGGGCTTGCCGTTTCCGTTGCTATGATTTTCCATGTCGATTCCTCCGCTAAAAACTCTCGTAAGTGTCGGAGAGCACGTATATTGCCCTTGCGAGGCCGATGACGCAAGATGATGTTCTTCAATACGATGGAACCAAGCGGATCGTTTGAAGGGGAATGGCTTGGAAGGTAATAATTACACGGCGCGCCACAAAAGTTTCGGATTTTGCCGCGACATCATTCGAAGCGTCGAGGGAACAACCCTCCTAAGACGGCCGCAAAACTCCCCGTTTCTGCGGACCCGATCCGAGCAAAGCCCCATCGAAAGCCCGGGTCTGCAGCTAAAAGATAAGGCTATCGTCTTTCCGAGGCTGTTGCAAAGCGAGGAGTTTTCTGGTGTAGCGACCGAGTTCAGCCGGTGTCAACCTTCCGGCCCGACGCTTGTGGCGATGTAAAGTCGCTGCTGTTCGCTTGTGCGGGGTTTTCCAGCGACCTGTTTAGCCCGGCTCAGTCCTGAAGGACCACGGTGCGAAGGGAATCGTTGATTTTCCATCCGTCGCTGTATTCAACGAAGCCCTGCTTCTTAAACTTATTCATGAAGAAGCTGATTCTGGACCGTGTGGTGCCCACCATTCCTGCCAGCGTCTCCTCACTCACCGGTGGAATAACCGGTTCGAGCTTGGATTTCTTGCCGTTTTGCGCCAACAATAACAGGGTTCTTGCCAGGCGCTTTTCGCTGCAGTTGGTGAGCTGGTCCATGAGGTCTTCCTGCATACGCATGTGCCGGGAGAGCAAATGAGACATGAAAAAATATGAAAATCCAATTTCCTTGCGCACGAGACGAAGCATGGCCTCCTTGGTGAAGCGAATGATCGTGGAGTTTTCAATCGCGGCCGCAGTCGCCGTGTGGGCGGCTTCGCCTGCCAGGCAGCCTTCGCCAAAAAAGTTGTCCCGTTCCAGGATTCCGAGGACGGCCTCCCGGCCACCAACGGAAACTACCGTGAGCTTAATTCTGCCGTTTTGAATGTAATAGACAGAATCCGCGGCGCTGCCTTGCGTAAATATCCTTTGTCTTGGCTGGCGCTGGAGAACCGTTTTTCCTGTCTCGATTCTTGCCGCGAATGTAGGGAAGTTAAAGGATCGTTCCGCCTCGCATAACATAGTAATTGTCCTCCTTAAGAAAGTGCATTAGATACGCAGGATATGCGGGAAGGCCCCTCCCCGGGGCTGACGATGTCGGACTACCCTTTAAGCCTAAAGCGCTGCCGGGTATGCGCACAATTAGGTGAATACTGTAGTCAGGCGGCGCAAACGCCGTAGAGTCTGAAAATAAGCGGGGGTGACTCGGATTGAAATGAGCTCAGGATCCGCCAGTTGCTTCCTGTGAGGTTTCGGCAGGCGTGCGTAAATCGGGGCGCGGACTGTGTGGTGGGTCAGAAGCAGTAGCCTTGCGCCACCCAGTAATGCCAGTCCGCAATAGCTTCGGAAGTTGATTGGTCGACGTCGCGG
>JBOGJT010000250.1:0-2149 GCA_050745065.1 Terriglobia bacterium | reverse complement strand
CCTCGCTGGAGACTCGGCTTCCGCGGTGATTTGCGATTTGAATTACCGCGCTGGACTGGCGTTTGAGGCAGTGCGCGAGTTGAAGCATAGCGGCTCATTCCGGTCCATTCCGGTGATCGGATTCCTGTCGCATGTGCAGGCGGACCTGGCAACCGCCGCACGAGAAGCGGGTTGCGACGTGGTCATGGCCCGCTCCGCCTTCGCCACGCAACTTCCCCAACTGCTTCGCCGTTATGCCGCGCATGATGCGGTTCCCCCCTCTCCGGTCAGTCATGCAGACTAAATTCGCGTCCATGGCGCTGCTTCTGGCGTTGCTTTGCGCGGTGGTCGCGCCGCTTCGCGCCGGTCCGTCACTGCCAGACGTCACCGCTCTGCTGAAGCAAGTTCAGAAGAACCAGGAGCGCGTGGAGGCGGACCGCGAAAAATACACTTTCACCGACGTTGAAGAGCGGGACGACGTGGGCCGCAACGGCGCGGTGAAGAAGATCGCGGAGAAGCAGTACGACGTGTTTTTCTTGCACGGGTACCTGATCCGGAGGTTGGTGAAGAAGAACGGTAAGCCGCTGAGCGCGTCCAGGCAAAAAAAGGAGGATGCGCGCGTGGCGAATCTGATGGAAAAATACGAGCGGGCGGCGGCGAAAAAGGACCGCCCGGATGGGCGCCAGGTTGGGATCGCGGTCTTCTTGCGCACCAGCCGTTTCACGAATCCGCGATGGGTGAAGCTGCGCGGGCGGAAGGTGCTCGCTTTTGATTTTTATCCGAACCCGGCATACAAACCAAGAACGAAGGCAGAAAGAATCTGCCACGATTTAGAGGGCGTTGCGTGGGTTGACCCCCAGGCCAAGGAAGTCGTCCGGCTGCAGGCGGGATTCGACGGCTCGTTTAAGATTGCGGGCGGCCTTCTCGCTTCGGTGGAAAAGGGTACCACGGTAACGCTTGAGCAAACGTTCGTCGATGGCGATGTGTGGCTGCCCTCCTCTGACGCGTTTAATGCCCATCTGCGTCTGCTGCTCTTAAAGGGATTGAAGCTGAACTTTGTGAACCGGTATAGCGGCTACCGCGTCTTCGACGTTCGGAGCCTCAGCAAAATCACTTCGTCCGGCAACGCCAAGCGGTGACGACGCCAGCGATTTGCGGCGGGAGCCATGGCGCAATGTGCAGCGTTTCCACGTTCATTTGTGATATGGTATAGCGGCTATGATCCAATACGATACCTTCTCACGCCGCTCGTTTCTCGCTCTGGCTGCTGCGGCGCCCTTCGCTGTGGGCGCCGGGCGCGGCAAGCCCATCCCCGTCGGCCTCGAACTCTATTCCGTCCGCAATGATCTGAAAAAAGATCGCGCGGGCACGGTCCGCAGTGTGGCCGAGATGGGTTACGCAGGAGTCGAGTTTTTCGCGCCTTACTACGCGTGGACGCCTGCTGAGGCCAAGCGTGTGCGCGCCGAGCTGGACGCTCTTCACATCTGGTGCCATTCCACGCACAACAACCTGACGTCGTTTTCGGTGCCCGGGATCAGCAAGGCTATCGAGCTGAACCACATTCTGGGTACAAGTTACGTCGTGCTGGCGTCTCCGGGCAACGTCACCAGCCTGGACGGTTGGAAGAAGGTTGCGGATACGCTGAACAAAGCAAACCATACCATGGAGGGTCATGGCCTGCACGCTGGATATCATAATCACGAAGCCGAGTGGATGCCGATTGACGGCAAGAAGCCGATGGAGGTGCTGGCGGCGAACACGGATAAGACCATCATGCTGCAGCTCGACGTTGGAACATGCGTGGCGGCCGGCAGCGACCCCGTCGCATGGGTTAGGAAAAATCCCGGCCGCATCCGCTCGATGCATCTGAAGGATTGGTCGCCACAGCAAGGCTATCGAGTTCTCTTTGGGCAAGGCGTGGTTCCCTGGAAAAAACTTTTTGCCGCGGCCGAAAGTGTTGGCGGGGCGAAGTACTACCTGATTGAGCAGGAAGGCAGCGCTTATCCCGAGTTGGAAACCGCCCGGCTATGCCTCAAAAATTATCGTAAATTGCGCGCCTGAGGTTTTGGGATTAGCCAGAGCAGCAGGTGTTGTAGCGGCGGCCTCTGGCCGCCGGTCTCTACGATTAAAATCCGGCGGCCTCTGGCCGCCCGTCGTTTCTATTAAAAGC
>JBOGJT010000249.1:0-9629 GCA_050745065.1 Terriglobia bacterium | reverse complement strand
TTGATGATTATCGTCATTTATGACGAGATGTTGTCACGACGCCAAATCGCCAGCATTGCGCTTTTTCAGAAACGCCCTACATCGTCGCGCGAGATTCCGAGACGGCCCATTTTGGAGGCGAGCGTTGTTCGCTTAAGGCCTAGGCGCGCAGCCGCACCACGCGGGCCGCTGAGAATGCAATTAGTATAACGAATAAAACGCAAAATGTGCTCTCGTTCGGCTTCAGCGAGCGTGTCTGCCGGGGCCGGATCGGGCTTATGACGTAGTTTTGACGCCAAGGGGGGAACGCGTAAGATACTGCCGGAAGTCAGAATGACGGCGCGCTCGATAAAGTGTTCCAGTTCTCGGACATTGCCTGGCCACGGGTATCGGGAAAGCGTGTGCAGGGTCTCGGCCGGGATTGACTCAATGTTTTCCCTATTACCCTACCGCCGTTGCGGGAGCGCACAGGAGACATCCCGCTGCTCGCACAATCTTTTCTCGCAAAATACAACCGCCGCATGGGAAAGAAGATTGAATCAATTCCTGCCGAGACCCTGCAGGCGCTTTCCCGCTACTCGTGGCCTGGCAACGTTCGGGAGTTAGAACACTTTATCGAGCGGGCCGTCATTCTGACTTCCGGCTCGATTTTGCGGATTCCGCCCCTCGGATCCAAGTCATCGCGCAAGCCCGACCCGGCCCCGGCAGACACGCTCGCCGAAGCCGACCGAGAGCACATTTTGCGTATTCTTCGTGAAACTAATGGCATCGTCGCGGGCCCGCGTGGCGCGGCTGCGCGCCTGGGCCTTAAGCGAACAACGCTGGCCTCCAAAATGCGCCGTCTCGGAATCTCGCGCGACGATGTAGGGCGTCTCTGAAAAAGCGCAATCCCGGTGATCTAGCATCACGACAATATTTCGTCAGAAATGACGATAATCATCAACGTGGTTCGGCGACTCCCGCGCCGCTTCACCCTAAGCTGAAACACGATACTCCTCACAAATACCATCATTGCAGTAAGTTATTCCCATATCACCCGGTTCTCTCCATTTTTGGCTTCCAACTTGCGTTAGCTTTAAGCGTGAGTCGCGTGGTTCAATTCGGATGCAAGGCCAGAAGACCAAGCTCAATCCAAAGGATCCAATGCAAGATTGCGGCGACGGCGTACGCTTCTGGCGGAGCGCCATTGCTCTCCCTTGTTGTCCTCGCCGCCCTGATCTCCGCAGTCGGCTCGAATGCGAATTCAACCAGGAATTTAATACGAATCTTAAAGGAGGCAATTCAAATGAAGAAAGTATCCATGGTGGTAGCGTGCATGTTATTTGCTGCTACAGCCCTTTTTGCCGCGCCAAAATCCACGGTCTGGCAGGGAACTCTGGTCGATAGCAACTGCTATCTTAAGGACCACGCTTTGACCGGCAATGACCACATGGGAGTGAAACAGTGCGGGACGGCATGCCTGAAGACCGGTTTGCCGGCAGGGATTCTTACTCGTACGAAACAGTTTCATGTGCTGGTTGCCCCGGCTCCGGCTCTCGCGCCCTATGTCGGCGACCCGGTGCGTGTGACCGGTACTCTTCATAACGGCGCCATTCAGGTCGAGAAGGCAGAAGTTCGAACGAATGGCAAATGGGAGGAGGTCCAGCTTAAATCGATGATGTGAAGCCGGCGCTCTATCTGGAGTGACCGGCTTCCGCGACACGGTGAGAGGGTCTCAGTGGATCCTCCCCAACCGTGAGCTGGACGGCTTCAAACCAGCGTTTTCCAAACGCTGAAGAAAGACGGAAAGGAGAATCAAAGTCATGATTACCTTAAAAAGAGCTTATGACGCAAAGGGTTGTCTTGGCGCGGAGTGTTTTCTCGTGGAGCGATTGTGGCCGCGCGGCGTCAAGAAAGAGGAGCTTCGGCTTGACGGCTGGATGCAGGATGTTGCTCCCAGCCACCAGTTGCGGCGCTGGTTTCGTCACGATCCGGCAAAGTGGGAAGAGTTCCGCCATCGTTATTTTGCCGAACTTGATGCAAAACCGGAGGCCTGGAAACCTCTGGCAGAGGCGGCTCGCCACGACAACGTGACGCTGGTTTACAGCTCCCGCGATTCTGTGCACAACAACGCGGTCGCACTCAGACAGTACCTTGAAACGAAGATCGCGATGAACACGCAGGCAGCCTGAATAACGTGCGCCAACGATCTAAGGAGTGCTGCACTGATGCTTTTAGATCGTCACTGCAGCCTCGTACTTTCAAAAATCGATAGAAGGCGAACACCATGAGCAGTGTAGCAGTTTCTGCCTGGCCCACTTTTGAGTCACTGTTGGTTGGCAGTTGGAGCGTCGCCGACCAGACCACGGCGTTCCGGTTTGACCGGCCGCCGGGTTGGACTTTTAGGGCCGGGCAATTTGTAGATATCACGCTGTTGAGTCCCCCCGAAACGGATGCAGCAGGTAATGTGCGCGGGTTTTCCGTTGCCAGCGCACCAGACGAGGAAACGCTCCTGGTGGCAACTCGCATGAGGAATACGGCCTTTAAGCGGTTCTTAGCGGTTGCGCCCCCTGAAACGGAGGTCAAGATCGAAGGGCCTTTCGGCGATTTCAGATTGCACCGCGACACCACCCGCCCTGCTGTCATGCTGGCAGGGGGAATTGGGATCACACCCTTCCGGAGTATCGTCCTCGATGCCGCCCACCGCAAGCTGAACCATCGGATCTTTCTTTTCTATTTCAACCACCGGCCGGAAGACGCTCCCTTCCTTGATGAGCTTCAGCATCTTGAGACAGTGAATCCATACTACCAATTCATCGGGGTCATGACACAGCCGGAGCGATCGCACCGCGACTGGAGCGGAGAAAAAGGGCGCCTCAGTGATGCAATGTTGAAGACATATCTTAAGGGTGTGGTCAATCCTGTTTATTACATTGCCGGGCCCGCGCCGATGGTCAGGGGTATTCTGGAGATCCTGAATACTGCACGGATTGATGACGACGACATCCGAACGGAAGAATTTGCGGGCTACTGAAACACCCGAGTCCCTGACTCGGATGATTCATGAAGTTGGGCTTGAAAGTCAGGAGGGCAGGGTTTTAACCGTGCCGTTAAAAGGCGTCTTAGATTTCCGTGTCTTGTCGGATGAGCGGCTCGTTATAACGAGCCGCTCATCCGGCAAGACAAACGAAATAGGACGATGCAAGCTTCCGGCGGGGTTAAAACCCCGCCCTCCTAACCATTCATGAATAATTCAGACTAACTCGCATTCAGCTCGAAATCAGAGAGCGCTGCGTGTTCACAGGTTATGAAACAAGCTTCGAGGAGGTTGTGATGGCTACCACCATCGATTGGGCAGGGGTTGTCAATTATGCGAAGCGATTCGATGCCACCCCTCCGAAAACGCAATACGAACTGCCCGGCATCACCGTAGAAGATCATCAGGGGGTGCCCGTGGCTGTGGTTCCCCTCTGGCATGCAGTGGTGACGGCGAAGCTTCACCTACCGAAAGGCGATAAACACGCCTTGAAGAACGCCCAGAAGCACCTTGAGAAGGCTCTCGAAACAATTGAGAGCGTATACCCGCTGAATCCGAGCGGAATGTTTATCCAGGTCGCTTATGGCCCGTCTTATTTCAAGGACTATATTCCGGCGAGCGTCACAGACAAATATATGCCCCGAGCGCTCGATAACGGCAAGCGGGGTGATTGGGCGCTGATCGACGCCATCAAGTTCCCCAAGGACCCCGCAACCCTCATCCTGGAACATAACGACATTTCATTCCACCTCAAGAGCGACTACAACGAGCATATCAACGACGTGATCCGCGCACTGTTCCAGCCTGGCACACATTCACTGAACGGCATCCCGGTAGAAAACGTTTACGTAGGTGACCTCTTTAACGTCACTTCGATGCGCCGCGGTTTTGCTGGCCGCGGCATGCCCCGCATCATGGCCCAACGGCTGCGCATTCCGGGGGCGGATAAGATTCCTGCCGGCGCGATGCTTTTTATGGGCTTCACTTCCAGCCACGTTCATGGCCTGGCGCAAGGCAACCTCCCCAGCTTCGAGACCCTTCCGGGGTATACCGATCAGACTCCGGCAAGCTACTTCGCGCATGGAACGATCATGCATCTCTCCCACATTGCGATTGATCTGGAAGGTTGGTACAGCCTAGACCATACGGACCGGCTGCACCGTATGTTTCATGCCCGTCGGACTGAAGGGCCAGAGATTCTCTCGCCGTCGCAGGCCCCGGAGACCTCCACTTTCAAGGAACAGCTTGAAGCCGATGCGAAGGAATACGGCGTAACCGGCCACAACGCCCAAATGCAATTTCTCTCCCGCCTGGAGAGGGATACGACAACCGCCTACGGAGAGAAATTGCCTAAGGGTACGGTGATCTTCCTGAGGCAGGATTTTGATACAGTGGAAAATCCGTTCGAATTTGATGCGGCTGGCCCGGTGAAGGTGTCGCCGGTTCCCGGAGTTCACTTCATCGGCTTTGCGGCATCGGCGCAATTATTTGAGAAAATGCGGAAGGAAATGGACGGGGTGGAACTGCAAAAGAAGCACAAGCTGGCGAACGAAAACACGGGCTTCACCAAATTCCTGGTCACGACGCACCGGCAGAATTACCTGGAGCCGCCGCGCAGCTACCGTTCGTTCCCCCTTGCGGAGCTGACCTAAGCACGGCGAATGCAGGGCTCCGATAGCACGCCGGGCTGGCCCGAGTCGCTAAATTGGGAGGATGCTGAAGTTCTTTCTGGACACAGCCAGTCTGGATGAGATTCGTGAGGCGGCGGGCATGGGAATGCTCGATGGCGTCACGACCAATCCCACGCTGTTTGCGAACGAACAGGCGAAGTTTGAGAAACGCATCGTTGAAATCTGTGAGATAGTCAAGCGCCCGGTCAGCGCCGAGGTCACCTCCCATGAAGTTAAGGAGATCTGCCGGCAAGGGCCTAGCCTTGCCAAACTTCATCCGTCGGTCGTCGTGAAAACCCGCAACCAAGGAAGGCCTGACCGCTGCCACGCGCCTGATCGCCGATGGGATTAAGATTAATTCCACTCTTTGTTTCAGCGCAACCCAGGCTCTGCTGGTCGCCAAGGTCGGTGCTTCCTAGGTGAGCCCGTTTGTGGGGCGGCTGGACGATATTTCTGATAACGGGATGGATCTGATCCGCGACATCGTGACGATCTACCGCAATTACGGATTCAAGACTCAAATTCTCGCAGCTTCGATGCGCCATTCGATTCACGTACTCGAAGCAGCAAAAGCCGGGGCCGACATTGCCACGATGCCTTATAAAGTGTTCGAGCAGCTTTTCAAGCATCCTCTGACGGACACGGGCCAGGACCAATTTCTCAGCGATTGGGAGCGGGCAAAGTCTCTGGTCACATAAATACAGTTCACGGCGCTTCGGAATTCGCACAGGGGGATCAAATGAACCACCGGACCGTTTATACTTTCATGGCGCTCGTCCTCGCTGCTCTGGTCGTTTGCCTCGTTGGCTGCACAGCGCACAAAAGTCCCTCGTCTCTTGAGAGTGCGCTGGCCAACATGGCTAAGGATGTGGTGATCCCTATCGAGGCCCATAATCTGAAGAATCCTGTTCCGGCGGGCCAGAATGCCATCCAGGAAGGCCAGCAGGTTTATCTCGAATCGTGCGCGCTTTGCCACGGGACAGACGGTCATGGGTACACAAACCTGGGCCGAGGCATGTACCCGCCGGCAATGGATCTGACTTCCCCGCACGTTCAGCACTGGACCGACGCCGACCTTTTCTGGATTATTCAGAACGGCATCCGCCTGACCGGCATGCCGTCGTGGAACTCCTCGATTTCAGCGAGTGATAGCTGGAAGCTCGCGCAGTTCATCCATGCTTTGCCTCGGCTTGATGCGGAGAGCGCGTCGGCCGGCCCCGTGAAAGCTGCGCCGCCGGGCGCGTCCGAGCGGAGGCGACAGTTGATCGCTTATGGCAGGACGCTTTACCGCCAGGAAGGCTGCTTCATGTGCCATCAGCTTGATGGCCAGGGAGGCAAGGTAGGCCCCGATCTTACTAAGGAAGGAACGCGCGGGCGCACTGACGCATGGCTGATTGGTCACTTCAAGCACCCTTCGGCCTACACACCAGGTTCAATTATGCCGGCCTTCACGAATCTCACTGACCAACAGCTTCAGGCGCTCACGACGTTTCTCCAAAGTCAGAGAGGAGGCCCAAACAAAAGGTAGGTCTTGGTTGGGATCGAGCGCACAGATACGCGAAAGTTGGATTTCCCGGAACCGAACGGGCGGAAGCTTATGATCGCGGTTCGATGCGATGCCAGCCTGCAGGGCAATCCGGAAGCCATCCGTTGATCGATTGAGCCGGGTAAACTGGAGCTAGGTTTGAGTTCAACCACAGTTTCTGAGGGTTGTTCAATGTCAATGAAGTACGCCTATATCGCTATTCCAGAATCGGATGTTCCACGCGCCTTGTCACCTGTGTTTCAGCACCTTCTTGAAACCTACACCAGCGAAACCAATAAGGTTATCTCGGTCTGGCGCGAGTTTGCCGCACAAGATCTTCCGTTTCGCCCGCATCCGCGGTCGAGTTCTGTGGAAGATATCATGAAGCATCAGTTGCTTTCGGAGCGCCGCTTTTTCGGAGAATTTCTGGGAGCCCCGGAGCCGGCTCCTGACCAGATTCTTCCTGAATCTCTGACTCCGGAAAACTACGCGCGACGCATGCTTCAGCTTGCGGCACCGAGACTCGCGTATTTCGCGCCGAAGAAGGAGGATTGGTGGATGGAGGTCGTTCCGTTCTTTGACGTCGAACGGCAGCGCATCTGGATCTTTTGGCGCCGGGTGCTTCATACCGTGCATCACCGGACCCAGCTCACGGTTTACTTGAGGCTCCTTGGAAAGAAGGTGCCTTCTACCTACGGACCGACAGTAGACGTAACCTGGCAGGGAGCCGATCCGACGACGAGCGTAGATGCAGCCGGCCGCCGGTAGTGAAGAGGGCAGTTCGGGGCCGTCCTCGCCTTCGGCGAACTGAGGCCATCAAGGCTGTGTTATCGGAGAAAGAAATATGAGAGTCGCGGTAGTCGAGAAGAAGAGCGGGCCTTTGGTGATGGAAGAGAGACCGGTTCCAGAACCGGGTCCGCGCGAGGTGAGGGTCAAAGTTCACGCCTGCGGAGTCTGCCACAGCGACCAATTTATTGTGGATGCCATCTGGCCCGGTCTCAGCCTGCCGCGCCTTCCCGGGCACGAAGTTGCGGGCGTGGTAGATGAGTTGGGGCCGGAGGTTCGAGGCGTCAAACCCGGCCAGCGAATTGGCGTGGGTTGGTACGGAGGGTACTGTGGCGTCTGTTCCGCCTGCCGGGAAGGCGACTTCATCCTTTGCGAAAATCCGCGCATAGCGGGTCTCACCCATGACGGCGGCTATGCGGAGTACATGATTGCGTCAGCCGACTCGCTGGCGTTCATTCCGGATAGCATTCCGCTTTCCGAAGCGGCTCCGCTGCTTTGCGCGGGACTGACGACCTTCAACGCCTTGCGAAATTCCGGCGCGCGCCCTGGCGACCTGGTGGCTGTCCAGGGGGTTGGGGGGCTGGGGCATTTGGGTATCCAATTCGCGCGCGCGATGGTTTTCCACGTGGTGGCCGTCTCGCGCAGCGGAGAAAAGGCCGCCGAGGCTCAAAAGCTTGGCGCTCACGATTTTATTGATACGACGAAAGGCGACCCGGCCGGCAACGTCCGGCGTTGCTGCGCTCCGAGCCGCGATTCGGGGGCGGGAGATTATCCACTCGTCAGGGCGCCACCTTTACGCCTATTACAGCGACGGCATCGGTGAATCGAAGCTGACTGTCTCCCTGATTGAGCGGAAGCTTAAAACGTGCTCGACCGGGCGCAATTGGAACACGATACTCAAGATCCAAGCCTCAGCCGCCAATTAACCAGCGTTAGCCTGGTACGGTCCGCCGACATGCGGGTTAGTATATCAATTTTCAGGGTCGCGCGTCCCGGGACCGGCGTCAGCGTCACTGCCACCAACACTTGATTTCGGAGCTTTAAGGCCCAGTTCCCCGCAAAACCAGTCCCTTCCTGCGCGAGGCCCGTACTCGTATACGCCGTGCATAGAAGAAGTGCCAAGCCTGCGAATCTGAGATGGCCGTAGCAATTCATGATGGTCGTTTTAGTCTGTCCGGGCTTGGCCGCAAAGCCAGCTATACGCCGCGTTGCCATCGGGCTGCGGAGTCAAGCGAGAACGTCCTGACGGATCGCCGGGGGAAAACGAGAGAGAAACGGGCGAGGAATCCATGCGACAACTCACTCACCGCCGCAGACGCCTGGTATTCGAGACACCGTTTCTGATCGGCAAGCGGCCGCTGATCGTCACAGTTGAACCGTGGGTTTAAGGCTCCGAGAGAAAGGTCTTCGGCGAGGCCGTTTGCCCATCACATGGGCGCAAATCTGGAACCGGGCGGCGATGATTTCCGCCGACGCGAAGCGAGCGGGAGGTTCGGATCGAACGGAAAGAAAGCAAATCAACGAAAGGAAGAAGTTATGAGCGTCAACAAAGAGATTCTGGTAGGGAGGCTTGGGGCCGATCCCGAGCTGAAATGCGGCGCCTCCGGTGCACCCATGTGCCGGTTCTCTGTGGCCACGAACGAAACATTCAAGGACAAGACCGGAGAACCACAGAAACGAACTGAATGGCACTCCGTCGCCTGCTTCGGGAAGCTGGCGGAAATCTGCGGCGAGTATCTGACGAAATCGAAGCTGGCTTCGTTGAAGGGTCGATCCGCAGCGGCCAATGGGAAGACCGGGAGGGCAACCAACGCAAGTCGTTCGATATCATCGCTCGGCAGATGCAGATGCTGTCGCCAGCGACGAACGGGAACGGTTCGAAAGCAAAGAGTCAGCCATCAGCCCAAGCCGACCAACCAGATGAGCACGATAATCCGTTTCGTGAGGATCAAGCTGCATCGCAGGACGTACCGTTTTAGCTGTCTGCCGCAGATCTAATTGCGAGGTCCGCTGCTGGGCCCGGCCGAGAATGCCCTCATTCTGAGGCCCACCGCGGAAGTAAAATCTTTTGCTCACGTCACCGCGAAACAACATTGCGTATCCGAATGGCCGTGTTGGGCCACCAGGATTGACCCCATGACATGATCAATCTTCATGCTCGTCTGCATGTATTGATCTGTTTTCGATTGCAGGTCCTGTGCCCTCGCGGCGCCGCAGGCCGCGAGCCCGGCGACAAAGAAGACTGACATCCATCAAAGTGACCCCTGCATTTCCCCCCCCGGCCCAATACGTATTAGTGGCGATGTTGTGCTCAGAAATCCTGTCGCTCGAGAGTCCAAACTGTGACCGCTGCCAATGCCGCCGAAATCAAACAGACGCCGATTGCGGCGGGAACAATGGCAAGCAGCGTGACATGGTGAAATACGGTGATGAAAATCCGAGGTAGCAGACCGGCAAAGGTCAGCACGATTACGAAGCCTCCAACACAGAATGCCTGTATCTGGAATACAGCCATTTCCGTAAAGCGGAGCGATAGAAGGGTGTCCAGGAAATAGAGTGGGAGCAGCCCCACCAAAATCCAAAGCCCGTAAGTGAACACCTGCCACGGGGCCACCGCCGACACAAAAGATGCAAATACCAAGGCGTTGATGAC
>JBOGJT010000248.1:0-3348 GCA_050745065.1 Terriglobia bacterium | reverse complement strand
TCACCTTTGAGTCCCGGCGCATAGGAGGAATGAGCCATGATCAACGATACGATCGTCTGCCTTCTGGCGGGAGGCGCCGGCGAGCGCCTCTATCCGCTCACCCGCGACCGCGCGAAACCCGCTGTTCCCTTCGGGGGCGCCTACCGCATTGTCGATATTTCGCTTTCAAACTGCGTGAATTCCGGGCTGCGCCGAATATTTGTCGTAACGCAGTACAAGGCTCTCTCACTCAACCGCCATCTGCGCGAGGGATGGAGCATCCTGGCGCACGAGCTGGGCGAGTTTGTGCAAGTCCTGCCGCCCATGAAACGCGTGGGCGAGAGCTGGTACCAGGGAACGGCGGACGCCATTTATCAGAACCTATATTCCATTGGCTCCGAGCCGTCAAAATACGTTCTGATTCTTTCCGGCGATCACGTTTACAAAATGGACTATCAGTTGATGATCAAGCAGCACGTGGAGAGCGGCGCGGACGTGACGGTGGGAACGATTGAGTTCGATCACTCGGAGGCGTCGAGGTTTGGCGTCGTCGAGCTCAACGCGGAGGGCCGCATCGTGGGCTGGCAGGAAAAGCCGGAGCATCCCAAACCGTCTCCTCACAATCCAGCGAAGTGCCACGTTTCGATGGGCATCTACTGCTTCAGCCGCGATTTGTTGATGGACGCCACCACCGCGGACGCGGACGACGCCACGTCACGCCACGACTTCGGCCATGACGTGATTCCGCGGCTCATCCAGTCGCACCGCGTATACTCCTACGATTTCGTCGATGAAAACCGGAAGGAAGCTCAGTACTGGCGGGACATCGGAACGATTGAAGCGTATTACGAGGCCAATATGGATCTGGTCTCGGTGGCGCCGGTGTTCAACCTTTATGACAAGCATTGGCCGCTGCGAACCTATCAGCGGCAGTATCCTCCGGTTAAATTTGTCTTTGGTCAGGAAGATCGCCGGGGTACGGCCGTGGATTCGATTGTCTGCATGGGGTCCATCATTTCGGGAGGGCAGGTTGAGCAGTCCGTGCTTTCCTTTGACGTGCGGGTGAATAGTTACACCCGAGTTGAAAAATCCATTCTGTTTCCACACGTTCAAATCGGCCGCAATTCGAAAATACGGCGGGCGATCATTGACCGCCACATCAGCATTCCTCCAGGTTCGGTGATTGGCTACGATCTCGAAGAAGACCGCAAGAAGTATCACGTCACCGAGGACGGCATCGTAGTCGTGGTCCCTGAAACGCGGGCTTATGAGGAACCAGAATGAGCAGCAGGCGCGGCTGCCCGCAATTGTCCAACGAAATGGTCGGCTTCGCGGGTGGGCTTAGGGATGCGAGTTCCATCGAGGCATTGCTCAACGAGGCGAACGGCGCTTGCGAGCGATACTTGGTGGCCCACCGTCACGTAAATGGGCCGGACGCCATCGCGCGTGCGCAACACGGTGCCGACGCGCCGGCCCTTAAACGTCAGCGGCGCCTGTGATCCCGCCTTCACACCAGCTTCCGGATGTTTTCCAACCAGCAGCGACTTTCCACAGCCGATTACCGGTTTGTCAAACAGCACACCGATATGGCATGCGATGCCAAACAATCGCGGGTGCGCGCGCCCGTGCCCGTCAATGAAAATGAGGTCTGGCTCCGTTTTGAGCTTTGCGAAGGCCGCAAGCAGCACCGGACTCTCCCGGAATGAGAGTAACCCCGGAATATAAGGAAAACGCAGCTTGCGGCTCGCCCACCTCCGTTCAACTTCCTCAAGCGAGGGAAAACGGTAAACGATAACCCCGGCGAAGGCGAGCTGCGTTTCAGGATCAAACGCCATGTCAGCTCCGGCCACGGTGCGAATCTCGCCGAACCGGTCTTCCTCGATCACGCGGTCTTGCATGCCCTGCTGCCAACGGATGGCTTCACGCGGCGTCAGGTTCCACCGTGTGCGAATCTTGGGTTTCATCGTTTGCCATTGTAACTCACCGGGGAGACTAGCGGCGGCAGGCTCTGCCGCGATTAAAATTTACGCGTGCACCCGGACTGGGTCGCGGCACGCTTGCGAGCGACGTACCCGCCTTGTGCCGAGCGTGCGGTTTTCAAGGGTCGCATCCATCGCAACGCGCGCGATGAATCCGGCACCCATTGAAACGGACATGCCCCCGAAATTAATCGGATTCTACACTACCGGTAGGAAACGATCAGCGAGTTCGGCGACGGGGGAAGGTCAATCTGTTCACTCCGCTCGAATCCCGCGTTCCGGAACATCCGGTCGAATTCGGCAAAGGTGTACGCGTCTCCGCTGTCCGTGGTCTGGAGCATTACCAGAGCGAACGCCGCAGCTTGCGGCGGGGAAACGCGGTCGTCGTTGGGGACGAAATCCACGGTGATCGCGCGCCCGCCGGGCTTCAGCGCCGCATGTACCTTCTTGAGCAACGCTTCGTTGGTGGGCGGGTCAAAATGATGCAAAAAATTGGTGAGCAGCACTAAGTCGTAGTCCGAGCCGTAATCTTCTGTGAAGGCGCTCCCGTTGATGTAGGAAATTCGCTTCTCGACGCCAAACTTCACGGCATTTTCGCGTGCCACTTGGAGGACGTTCGGCCAGTCAAGCTGAACAATACGGGCTTCCGGATTGCTCGTCGCAATCGTGATTCCATATATGCCGTGTCCCGCCGCGATATCCAGCGCCTTCAGCCGCCCTTGGCCGGCGCGGGCGGCGACCTGCTGCGCGATCGGCATCATCATCGGCGCCATAGCCCGCGCAAACGCAACCCACATGGGGTGCTCCGGCGTCACCGCGCCATTTTTGACGATGGCCGTTCCGCCTTTTCGCACCGCCTCCGGCAGCGTTCTGCTCCCTTCGCGGAGGTAATCTGAAAGGAGGAATTCGTGAACGCCGCCCATGTAGGCAGGGGAGCTGCGATTCAGAAAGACTGCAGAGTCCTCCGATAGGCCGTACCGGTCATCCTGCTTGGTTAGAAATCCCTGGACGGTAAGATAATCAGCCAGAATGCGAACCCCTCGCGGGGCGGCATTACAGCGCCGCGCCAAATCCCCAGCCGTGCAATGGCCTTCGCCGACGGCGGTGAAGAGATCGAGTTCAATCGCGGCCTTTAGAGCATCGCTTTGCACATACGCGCTTAAAGTATTGAATATTTTTGCCGGTGAAACATTTGTCGGTTGAGGCTGCATGATGAGTTGGCTCCTTGGCGCTAACTTCGACGCAATGCTAAAGCAGATCGCTGGAAAACTCCTTTGGCTGTCATTCTGTCCCGAAAATTGGGCAAAGGCAACTTTGAAAGTAAATACCTTATGGCGTTCACCGTAGGGGCGCTGCTTGCTGCGCCGTTTGGACGACGGGCGCGGCAAGC
>JBOGJT010000247.1:0-3675 GCA_050745065.1 Terriglobia bacterium | reverse complement strand
GTCCGCTCCTGGACGGTCGCACCGTAGTAGCTCATGTCGCCTCCGACATGAACCTTTACCATGCCCCGCCTGAAAAGCGGACATTTCACTTGCTAATTGAACCGGACATATCATGTGCTAACAACACACCTTCTTCACATGACTGGTCAGATGGCCGGTCTTGTAGTAGGATGAGTGGCACGAGCGCAACAGTCAAAACGCTGAGTGCCACCGAGTTTAAAGCCAAATGCCTAAAAATCCTCGACGAACTTGGGCCTCAAGGTGTCATTGTCACCAAGCGCGGAGAACCTGTCGCCAAAATCATGCCCGTTCGCAGCGCAGGCAGTGCCGACCTCATCGGTTGCATGAAGGGCAAAATCAAAATCAAGGGGAATATTTTTTCGACTGGAAGAAAGTGGAACGCTGAGTCAGGAAAGTGGTAAATCTCGATACCCATCTTCTAGTCTTCACTGCCCATGATCAACTCACGCCCGAGGAACAACGCCTGATCGCGGCCGAGGATCTGGCGATTTCCGACATCGTCCTCTGGGAGCTGGCCATGCTTGCGCAGCGCGGGCGGGCTGTGCTGGATTTCGCGAGTCCCGAATTCCGCTTGTTACATGGCCGCCTTTGCATTATCCCCATCAGCCTTGAGATTGCCCGCATGAGCACGAGGCTGGATTTTTCTTCCGATTTTGCGGATGAAATTATCGCCGCCACAAGCGTGGTCGAGCGCATCCCCCTTTTGACCCGTGACCGCCGCATTCTGAAGTCCCGCATGGTCCCGTTCGCCAGGTAAATAGGTGTCAGGTTTCAGGTGTCAGACAGAACTTTTCGCGGTTCTTCGTTCGTGGTACGTCGCGCGCAGTTCCCGCCCGATTCCAAGTTTCTGCTTTTGCGAAACACGGACAACAGTCGAGCCGCAGCGAACAGGTCTTTCTAACACCTGACACCTGACGCCTGTCATCTGACACCTCGCACCTGAAACCTGACGCCTAAAACCTGCCTATTCCTCGCTCCCTTTAATTCCGTACCTCTCGAGGCGCCGGTAAAGGGCGCTGCGGCTCAGACCGAGCGCCTGGGCGGCGTGGCTGATATTGCCTCCAAAGCGATCGAGCGACTTGCGGATCAGCAGGCGCTCAACCTCTCCCAGCGGCAGATCAGCCAGGCGGGCGCGCTCATCCGGCGTCGCGCCCAAGCCCAAATCCGCGGCGCTCACGGCCGGCCCTTGCGCCATGAGCACGGCACGTTCGACCACGTGATTCAACTCGCGCACGTTGCCAGGCCAGGAATAGTCCTTCATCACTTGCTCCGCCGAATTGTCAAAACCCGAAAAAGTCTTCCGATAGTTTGCCGTGAACTGCGCGAGGAACCCGTTCGCCAGCGGCATCACGTCCTCGCGGCGGTCGCGGAGGGGAGGAACCTGAATCTCAATGGTGTTCAGACGGAAGAGGAGGTCCTCGCGAAACCTTCCGGCGGCGACTTCGGCGCGCAGGTTAGCGTTCGTCGCTGCGATCAGGCGCGCGTCCACAACGTACGTCTTTGATGATCCCACGCGCTGCACCTCGCGGCTCTCGATGACGCGCAGCAGCTTGGCCTGCTGGCTGAGCGGGACGTTGGCGATTTCGTCGAGGAACAGCGTGCCGCCTGAGGCCAACTCGAAGTGTCCCACGCGATCCGTTCTGGCGTCGGTAAATGCGCCCTTAACATGGCCGAAAAGCTCGCTTTCAAAGATTCCTTCCGGAATGCTTCCAGCGTTCACCGTCACCATCGGATGAGTGGAGCGGCGGGATAGGGCGTGCAGCGTTCGAGCCACCACTTCTTTGCCGGCGCCGTGCTCCCCGGTGATGAGCACGCTGGCGTCTGAAGGCGCCACGCGATGAATCACTTCGAACACGCGGCGCATGGCCGCCGATTTTGCCGCGAGAGAAGGAGCATTCGTCGAGCGTAGAAGGCGGTTTTCCGCCGCCAGGCGCTGCCCTTGCCGCAAGGCGCGGCTCAACTCCACCTGGCTGCGCAGAGTCGTCAGGAGGCGCGCGTTGTCCCAGGGTTTTTGCACAAAATCGCGCGCCCCCCGGCGCATGGCCTCAACCGCGAGATCCACGCTGCCCCAGGCCGTCATCACGACGACGGGCAGCGTGCTATCCATGGTCTTCAAACGAGCGAGCAGGTCCAAACCCTCCTGGCCCGAAGTTGTGTCGCGGGCGTAGTTGAGATCCATCAGGAGCGCGTCAAATTCGCTCCTGTCAAGGGCTTTCAGCAGGCTCGCGGGTGAAGCGGCGGTTTCGACCTCGTAGCCACCCCCTTTCAGCAAAAGCCGCAGCGCCTCAAGAACGTCCGGCTGGTCATCGGCCACGAGCACGCGCGGTGGGTTGGTTGCGGCGGTCTTCATGTTTGACGTCTGCGGCGCACAGCAGTCAGCGATCAGCTTTCAGCTTACCGATCAGAGAGGACAGCATCTTCTTCACCTCAAAAACTTCAGAGGAAAGTTGGCTATAACTCGCATCATTCAAAAACTGCAGGTCGTGAGCAAGCAGGATGTGATACTCAAGCGCACTTGCCGAGCCTGCGGCGATCTGCAGAAACCGGCCCAACTCGCTATCGCCACTTCGCCCACAACCTTCAGCGATGTTTGCCGGGATGGATGCAGAAGACCGGCGGATCTGGCTGATTAAGCCGTAGGTTTCCTCCTTCGGAAAACACTTTGTGGCCCGATAGACAGCCAAGGTCAGAGCATGAGCCTTTACCCATACGTTCAAGTTCTGGAAGTCCTTCAAGCCAACCCCGTTTCCATATGCGTTTCTTTGCTGAGCGCTGATAGCTGAGTGCTGCTTTTACGACATCCATCCATCCACCAAATTGATCACCCGGTGTCCGTAAGCGGCGTTGGCCTCGGAGTGAGTCACTTGAACGATTGTCGTACCTTCGCCGTTCAGCCGCTTAAAAAGCTCCATGATTTCCTTACCCTGGGTGGAGTGCAAGTTGCCCGTCGGCTCATCCGCCAGGATCAATTTGGGATTGGCAATCACCGCCCGCGCCACGGCCACAAGCTGCTGCTGGCCCCCTGAGAGCTGGTTGGGGTAGAGGTCTTTTTTTCCGACAATGTGAAAGCGGTCGAGCGCATCCGCCACCAGCGCCTGCCGGTCGGAGCTTTTGATGTTGCGGTAGGAAAGCGGGATGTCGAGGTTCTCGGCCACCGTGAGGCCGTCAAGTAGATGGTATTGCTGAAAGACGAATCCCGAATATTTCTTGCTCAGCTCGGCGCGCTGCTTGACGCTGAGTTTATGCACCGGCTGGCCGAGCAGATAATACTCGCCCTTCCAGTCGCCGTCGAGCATGCCAAGAATGGAGAGCAGCGTGGATTTGCCCGCACCCGACGGCCCCATGATCGTCAGGAAATCGCCGTCCTTGATTTCGAGGTTAATCCTGCGCAAGACGTAGTACCGCGCCGGACCGGCAGGATAAGACTTCTCGATGTTAATCATCTGGATCATTCAGCACCTGCAAAAGCACGCCCGAAGATTAGAAACGTTGATTCTAAAGGCTTGCTAGGCTTCGTTCCGTGATTTTATGGCCTGTAGCGCAGAGTTTTGCTTTTAAAACTCTGCGGTTTTTCCATTTTGGGTTTCGGATTTCGGGTCGGCGTAGGGGCGCTGCTTGCCGCGCCCTCGAAAATTGACGCAGGGCGCGGCAAGC
>JBOGJT010000246.1:0-16856 GCA_050745065.1 Terriglobia bacterium | reverse complement strand
CTGGAACACCTTATAATTCATCGGACGCAATTTTTCGCCCGGCTGGAGCTTCTGAAATTCCTCCGTTGTCCAGAGCGTGGGCGGTTCCCGATCCGGCCAGACGCCGAGTCCCAATTTGGGTCTCCATTGCGGAGCGTTCGAGCCGAACCTCCGAGCGCCATCTACGAGATGAAGTTGGTTGAACTGGATAAACACTTCCGCGGACGCGCTCCATTCCGAAATCATGGCCGCGCTCAGCGCCGCCAGAAACGGAGTGACCCGCTCGATCTCCTCAGCCGGCATGGGGAAACCCGAGACGGGAAGTACGCAAGCCTCCGCCGGGCGTGGCGCAGCGATGATCTGCAAGGCAATGGATTGCGAGCTGTCTTTGTGGGTCATCTTGCTTCAGCGGTCCGGGTAGATGAATGCCTTCTCGCGCAGGCTTTCCACGAGGCCAGCGAGCTGGTCGTCGATATCATTCTTCGATGCAAGAAGGATTCCGCCGTCCGCGGAGCTTTCTGTAATGTACAAATCAAACAATTCGAAATATTTCCCGGTCTCTTCCTCGGGCTGGTGGAAAAAATCCTTGCTAGCGAGAAGCGGCACGACGAACAGAATCCCCTGATAATGCGGTTCGTTTTCGAGGCCTGCCCCGAAGAGCTCTTTGCTCTTGGCCAGGAACGGGTCCGCGAGGCGGGCCGCCGACGCCATCTTCGACTGAACGTTGATCCCGCGGAAAAAGGGATGCTCCGCCATGGCTTTGGGTAAGGGCACTTGCGGCAACTGCGCGGCCGGCCCTGCTTTGAGAAAGAGCGTCGTCAAGCCGCCGTGGCCGAAGAAGAGATCCCACTGCCTCGCGGCAGCGTTATCAAGAAACCAGTAGCAGTAGTCGCCCACGTAGTCGTCGATGTTGAACTTCTTCCGTCCGTCTTGAAAGGCCTTGACGTCCTCACCCGTGGGAAGCGGTGGGGGAGTGGAACCAGGCTTGCGACTTAGGCCGAGAATGGGGAGAAGCTCCATCGAATTCTTCGTCAATGGCTGGTAAAGCGCAGGCTGCACCACCTTATATTGAAGGAAGACTTCAGGGCGCAGGCCGAGTCCGCTCGAGCAGAATTCGCACAGACCCTTGAAAAACGCCAGCAGCCACCGGCGCTGCTCGAGTGGGACGGGAATGGAGCGGACGGGGAGCCAGTAAAGCGCGCACCGGGTGTAATCCTTTGCGCGTACCCAGGGATGGAGCGGAGGCTTGAGGTCCTGTGGCGTCATCCGGCGCTTTTCCAGCTTAATCTGCCGGGTAAATTCTTCGGAGATCATAGAATCACAGATCCTGATTTGGTCCTAGTGTGTAGCGCAGGGCGGCGAAGCCACAATCGAAAAACAGCCCCGTCGGGAACTCCATAACTTGGGTGGGCTGCACGTCTTTGCATCTTGTTCTCCGTGGTCTCTGTGGCCTCCGTGGTCAAGATCTCTACCACCGAGCGCACAGAGATCACGGAGGGCGAGTGCGTAGAGGACGGAATTTCTTGCCACAATAGCAAGAATTTACGATCTTGCAATGCAGACTTCGCGCGCTTCGAAATCTGCCGTCTTTATTCCGGGATCCGTGGGCAAGCCGCGTTGCTCACGGTTACAGAACCTGATTTGGCCCAAGAATGGCGCAGCCAAGCAGCTTTGCCGCGTAGCCGACGATTTTGGGGCCTCCGACGTTCATCGCCAGCCCCTGCAGCTTCGTTCCTAGAGCTTGCATCTTGGCATCAAGCCCGTGCATGGGCACGTTGAGGCCGTTTACGGTGAACGTCAGCGCGTTGATGCCGAAGCTTGATACGTAAAATTGATAGTTCTGCAGAGCGATCTGCAGCAAGATCAGAGCGATGCTCGTATTGATGACGGCCACCTGAAAGTTGATGTCGTAGGTGGCTGCGAACGCGGCAAATTGCTGGAGTTGGTTCGGGCTGGTCTGCGTCTGCACCGAAGCGAAGTTGTTCGTTACCGTCATGACGTTGGTGGAATCCAGCGACTGCGCGTAGGTGTAAGTCGACGTGCCGTAAATTTCCTCGTTCACGTTTCCGGTGATCGTCACGTCCTGGTTGCCGGTGACGTCGAGCGTAAACGTGCCTGCCACGTCGATCTGTTTATTTCCGCTGCTATCGATCTCTTGCCAGTAATTACCGTGGTCGAGCGTGCAATCCACTCCCACGGTTGGCGAGAGCGCGCTGTCGGACGTCATGCTGTTGAGCTTGATGCCGCCCATCGAGTTGGTGGTAAGCGAGTAGTCGTGCTTTCCGAGGCCGGTTGCGAGCTCCGTCGATGTCTGGGACGTCGAGTCGAAAACAGACATGGTCATTTCCTCTCTTCTCGGTGTGGCGGTCTATCCTTGGTTATTCACAAATGGGTCATGCCCTATCCAGGGGGACATAAGGCTATGGCCACCATCTACTGTAGCGGCGGCCTCTGGACGCCAGGTTTTTATAGTAAAGGCCGGCGGCCAGAGGCCGCCGCTACAACGCGAAATCCGAATTGATCACAAGGGCGCTGAAGCCTGGCGGCGTACGTCTACCCTACCTCGCGCGAAAAGTGCTTGCAATGGAGGTGCACCCGGCCGTTGGGAGCGTTGATGATAATATCGCCCGCGCTCGATTCCAACAAGAGTGTTTCACGGCCCGTTTCGTTGGCGTTGGCGATCAAGGCCACGCGTACCGAGTTGGGCGTCCCCATAACGATGGCTTCCTTCCCTTGCTTGTCGACCATCTGGATGCGATTGCCGCTTTTGGTGACGATGCGCTTGACGTCGTTCGGGCCAATATCGTCGCCCCAAAAATCTTCCCGGGGTGCGGTATCGACTCCGTTCCACACGCAGCCGAGCACCACGGGCCGCTCGGGGTCTCCGTCCTCGAAAGCAACGACCACTTCGTCGCCAACCTCCGGCATGAACATGAAGCCGCGGTTGCCGCCCGAGTGAGGCGCCATCATGCGAGCCCAATACGCCGGTCCTTCCTCCTGCCAGAAATACTGCACCTTGATGCGTCCCATCATTTTGGGGTCGTTATGTTCCACAACCCGAGCCGGCACGACCCCGTGCCACGGTTTCATCTCCGGCGGCTGTGGATCTGTGTAATTCTTCCAGGGCGTGCAGACGAACTGGTTCTGGTATCCGGCCGCGTCCCAGCTGTGAGTGACCTGGGTCACGCCGTATTCGCCGAGCGCGTCCAGCACGCCGATAATCTTCACCGTGTCCCCGGCGTGAACCTCTTGATTGAGGCTGGAGCCGCTGCCATGCACGCTCGAGCCCAGCGAGCGCACGCTCTCCTTCTTCAGTCGGTCTTCATAGTCGGCAAGCGTGACAGCGCGCGTACGGTCCGGCACGTAGCCCGCGGGGAGGGTATCCTTTGACGCCTGCTGAACCGAGTCCACCAACGGTGTGATGGAATCGTAGAACTGCGGCTTGTCGCTGATCCCTTGGTACGTCTGGCTCGCCATCTCGTGCGGATTGTAATGGGCGCCATCGCAGCTTGGTGGGCTCAGTGTGCCCTTAACGGAAAAACTCAGCAGCCCCTTGTTCCCGCTGCCGCCCCGCCACAGCAGGTCCGGGCCATCCTGGAATGCGTCGTAGATTTCGATGCCGTCAGGCGAGGGCCGCATCCACCCGCCGCAGTCATCCACCAGCCGCCGTAAAAATGAAAAATCGGTTTCCCCCCATTGAGAGTAGTTGAGAGCCCGGCGTTGCTTGCAGGAGATCACCGCGTTCAGGCCGGCGCGGACGGTCGCTTGCTGCGCGACTTCTGCCAACGTCTTGCTGAGGTAATAGGCGTGGCGCGGCGTCACGTCCATTTTGTACGTCTTGGTCACGCCAGTGACGTGGGCGATAAAACTTCCGCTGATTTCGTAGTCCAGTTCGGCTTCGAACACAAACCCGCTGAAAAGCTGGTGCTCAATGCCGTTCTGATCGTAGCTCAAGACTTCCAGAGTTTTCCCCAGCCAGCTTTCAATGGAAAAGCGCTGGTCCTCGGTCTGGCGGCAGTCGAGGTGGCACCAACCGTGTTGGTTGAGTTCTTGAGTCACGCTCAGGGCGTGTAGCTTCACGTGGTCAAGTTCCTGGCCGTCAATCTTGACGTTCACATAGCCTGCGGGCATCGTTGACCTCAGATTCTCGGGCGGCATTAGCGGGTTTCCTAATCCAAAGGGCAACACGTAAGCCGGCCTGATTAACGCGCACGGTCCACCCACCAGCCTGACTGTTGACGATGTAATAACTTTCGATCATTGAAGCATACCTGGCGGCGGGCCGCAAGGGGCAAGGTTGAAGTGGGTGCGCGGCATAGAAGTTAGCAGCGCGAGGGGCGAATCACGCCCGCCCGGGGCCGGTCGGTGAATAGCCCGGCGCACGCCTCAGACACGTGGCGACCGGCGCGATATCAGATACGCCTTGATGAACGGCGCGATGTCTCCATCGAGCACGCGATCCGTATCGCCGACTTCGAGCTTGGTCCGGTGATCTTTAATCAGCCGGTAAGGGTGCAGCACATACGACCGGACCTGGCTCCCGAACGCAATCTCGCCCTTGGAGTCCTCGAGCTTCTTCGACTCCTCGCGGCGCTTCTCCAGCTCGATTTCATAGAGCTTTGAGCGCAAAACTTTCATGGCCATTTCGCGATTTCGATGCTGAGACCGCTCGTTCTGGCACGTGGCAACCGTCCCGGTGGGGATGTGGATGACGCGCACGGCAGAATCCGTGGTGTTGACGTGCTGGCCGCCCGCGCCGGTGGATCGATAGGTCTCCACGCGGATTTCGTCCGGCTTGATCTCAATCTCGATGTTATCGTCGATCTCCGGGCTTACAAATACAGAGGCGAACGACGTGTGCCGCCGTTTTGCCGCGTCGTAAGGCGAGATGCGCACCAGGCGGTGAACCCCGATTTCAGACGTCAACATGCCGTACGCGTTTGCTCCGCTCACAGAGAACGTGGCCGACTTTAACCCCGCCTCTTCACCCGACTGATAATCCATCAGGCTGAACTTGAAGCCATTCCGCTCCGACCACCGGCGGTACATGCGCAGCAGCATTTCCGCCCAGTCCTGTGACTCCGTCCCCCCGGCGCCGGGATGGATGGTCACAATGGCGTTCAGGTGGTCGTTATCGCCCGCCAGCAGCGACGCCGTCTCCTCGCGGTCGAGTTCTTCGCGCAGGGAAGCCAACTCCCGCTCGATCTCCGGCAGAGCATTTTCACCTTCCCGCGCCAGCTCGAAGTAGGCGTCGATATCTGCCACGCGAGATTCGAGGCGTTTATCCGTTTCGAGTGTTTCCTCGATGCGGCGGCGGCTGGGCAAAAGCGTTTGCGCCCCGTTCTGATTTTGCCAAAAGCCGGGCTCCTCCATCTGCTTCTCGATCGCCGCCAGCTCCCTCCGCAGTTTGGGCGGGTCAAAGAAAACCTCTGAGGTCGGCAATCCGCTGCTTGAGCGTTGAGTATTCTCTTTCCAGTTCTTCGATCACTTGTACTCCTTCGCAAAATGATTTCATCGCAAACAGGCGACGCACAAAATAAAGCCCGTTCTTGATTTTCTCTGCGTAGACTTCCGAGTGGCGCCGCCGGCAACGCCAGCACGATCGAACGATGCCAAGCGGCGACGGGGCTATCGCACAGCCCACCTGACCCCAGCATTCGATCGCTTAAGAAGCTGGATTCGTGTCTTCGTGCCGTGCTGGTTTATCTGACCACGCCCCGGCCACGATCAGCACCGCCGATAGACCTACGCAAATCCACGCAAATACGTCGCCGTGCGCCGTGTAGAAGGTGCGCTCGGAGAGAAAGCTGAAGTGCGCCGCCAGCGCCGTCTCGCGGTAAGGCGGGGCGCTCGCGGTGATACGCCCGTAGGGGTCGATGACCGCGGTCACACCGTCATTCGTGGCGCGCAAAAGATAGCGGTGATTCTCGATGGCGCGGAAGCGTGCCATGTTGAGATGCTGAAAGCGCGCCGCCGACGTTCCGTACCACGCGTCGTCCGAGATATTCACCAGAACACCGGGGCCGGAAGGAACCAATTTCCGCACCAACTGCGGAAAAATGGCTTCGTAACAGATGAACACCGAGAGCGCTCCCCCGGGCGTCCCAGCCGAGCTGTAAATTCTGCCGGGTACGAAGTCGCTTACCTCGGACGTCACCTTACTCAGGCGCGTAAACCGGAGCCACCCCGGTACGTATTCGCCCATCGGAACCAGGTGAATCTTATGATACTCCATGATGACGCTGCCCATGGGGTTGAGCACCACGGCGGTGTTTTGCGGCAGCGAGGTATCGCCTCCGATGAACGTGGTCGTGTTGGCGATGACGTAGGCATGCGCCTGCCGGGCGACGTTCTCCAGCGCTCCCTGGAAGACAGGGTCGCGATTAAAGAAAAACGGGGCGGAGTTTTCCGACCATACGACGAGGGGCGTGCCGGCGGCGCCGGCCGCGTTCTGCTTGACGGTGCGAAGGGAAAGCTTCACCAGACGCTCGAGCGGCGCGGGGTTGCGCCAAGGCGCCCAATCCTCAATTTGCCGGTCTCGGAGAGGCACGTCAGGCTGAATAAGTACGGCGAGATGGCGAGGCCGCGGCACAGCGCGCGGGGCCAGCGCAAAATCCGCAATGAGCAGCGCCGCGATCCAAGCCACGGCCAGCGCGCGAGCGGTGCGCGCACGGGGTTCGCAGATGACCCAGGCGAGAAGGGCGCCGGTGGCGGCCGCCAGAAAAGACAGTCCATAAACGGCAGTGACGGATGCGACCTGCTCAAGGCCTTGCGCCTCGACGGCATAGCCGAGGAGGTTCCAGGGAAAACCCGTGATTAAATACGTGCGCCCGATTTCCATCGCCACCCAGAAAAACGGAGCGAGCAGAAGCGCCCATCGCATGGAACGGCGGGCCAGCCACGTTTCCACGAGTCCGTATACCGCCCAGAAGGGGCAGAAGAGGATAAGGAACAGCAGCATGGCGCCGAGCGACTCGGGCAAGTTCAGGCCGCCATAGCTTCTCATCACGTCAACAAACCAATAAAGGCTTCCGCAAAGGAAAACGCCGCCGGTGACAAGCCCCCAGAGAAACGCGCGGCCGAGGCGTCTCTCGCTCACTAGGGCGAGGAATAGCGGCAGGCAGGCAACCCAGATGACGCCCCTCAGCTCGACGCTGGGAAACGCGAGCGCGAGCAGTATCCCGCTCAAAGCGCTCGCGGCGAGGCGCGCGACAGGGCTTTTCATGCAGAGCTGGTTTGCGGAGTGAAGGGGAGAAATGGTCAAACGATGTCCGTCGTTTCAACGCTGGCAGAAAAAACGCCCGACGTTGTCATTCCGCTCTGACAAGATTCCCGCCGTTGCCCCCGCGAGGGTGGGGACCATAAAGATTCCCGCTTTCGCGGGAATGACGGTAGCCAGGCTTTCCAGCGACATGCCGCGAACTACTCTTTGATAAAAGCCCGGAAGCCCTGGCTGCCCAGCTTGTGTAGCGATTGAACCGCCTCGGCGCGCGAAGGAAACGGTCCGATTTGCACACGGTACAAATGGTCTTGGGCGCGCGTCTCCTGCGGTGTCAGCAGGACGGCCCGGTAGCCGTGCGATTTCAGCACCCCAAGCAGAGACTGCGCGTCTCGCTGAGTGCGCAGCGCAGCGACCTGGATCATCACACGCTGTGTTCCGGGTGTCAGCGCGGCGGCGTGCGCCGAGCCTGGTGTGCCCACGGCCGCGGCAGGCCGGGTTCCGGCCTGCGGACCGGGAAGGTTCTGCTCGATCACCGTGGAAGATTGTGTCCTCACCGGTGTCGCCGGAGGTGCGCCGCCCGTCAGCGAGCCCTGAAGCGGAGCGTTGACCGGCGGCGGAACATCGCTCGGCGGCAGCACCTGTTCAACCACTGGGGCCGCAGACGAGCTCTGCCGGTGCGATCCCACCAGAAATCCGAGCGCAAAAAAAATAGCGCATAAGCCGACGGCGGCAAAAAAAATTAATGTGAGCTGGCGTAGGGAAAGCCCCCGCGCCTGCTGTTCTGCCCTTGACACGCTAAACTCCTGTGGACGGAACTGGTGCCACGCTGTCCTCGCCTTCGCGTCTCATTTTAACAGGTTGATGAAAAAGTCCGCGAGTATTTCGTTCTGAGGAGTTCTCATGCCGCTCTCCGCCACCCGCAAAGGACGAAAATAGGGCGTAGGGGCGCTGCTTGCCGCGTCGTCACACGTTGGGCGCAGGGGAAGCAGTGCTTCCCGTCAGCAGCGCCCCTACGAAGAGCACCACAGCCCTTTTATTTTCAACACTGGGTCTGGGTATTTTCAGGGCAGCCAAAGGCGAAGAATCTTCCGCGTTTTTCATTCAAAACGGAAGGAGATTCTTCGCTTCGCTCAGGATGACTGGCGAAATTAGTTTTGCATCATCCCGCTGACCGGTTTTGGTGGCCAAGAGCGCGGGCGCACGCGCTCATTATGGATCAGGATTTCGAATCTCCCGGAGGCGCTCCCAGCGCATCGGCGTTCATCGCACCTGGCCTGGCGGGTTTCGGCGGGAGTGCGGTGCGGGTGGCCTTACTGATCAGGTCGGTCAACAAGTCCACCGGCAGCGGGAAGATGATCGTCGTGTTCTTTTCCGTGCCGATTTCCGCCAGCGTTTGCAGGTAGCGCAAGGTCACCGAGACCGGCTCCAGTTGCATTACTTCGGCCGCCGCCTTGAGCTTCTCGGAGGCCTGAAACTCGGCATCCGCGTTGATAATTTTGGCACGCCGGGTACGCTCGGCTTCGGCCTGACGCGCGATTGCACCCTGCAATTCCTGGGGAAGGTCCACCTGCCGGACTTCTACCTTCGTCACCTTGACGCCCCACGGCTCGGTGTGTTCGTCGAGAATTGTCTGCAACCGGAGGTTGAGTTTCTCCCGTTGTGACAGCAGGTCGTCCAGCTCCACCTCGCCGAGCACCGCACGCAGCGTGGTTTGCGCCAGTTGTTCGATGGCGTAGCGGTAATTTTCAAGTTCCAGCACCGCCTTCTGCGCGCTGATCACCCGGAAGTAGACCACCGCGTTTACCTTGAGCGGCACGTTATCGCGAGTAATCACGTCCTGGGGAGGCATGTCCCAGGTGACCACGCGCAATGAGATGCGGATCAGTTTATCAATCGGCCACAGGATGAAAATGATGCCGGGGCCTTTGTCCGGTGTTTGAATGCGCCCCAACCGGAAGACCACGCCCCGGTCGTATTCACGAAGAACGTTCAAGCAGGCTGAAATCCACAGAAGGATGATGATGATAATCACAATCACGCCGCTGGCCATAATCGCTCCTTTGCCGCGAGGGTTTGATCAGATTACTCAAAAGAATTGCAAATTATCGTGATCGCTGGCTGCGCCATTCTAGATCCACCCTGGCTACTTCTTTTCCGGCGATGGTTCAACCACCAGCGTAAAACCTTCCACCGACCGCACGCGCACATGTTGTCCGGCGGCGAGACGCTCGGCGGAGCGCGCGTCCCAGATCTCGCCGTGCACCATCACCTTGCCGGCGGGCGCGAGGTCGGTCCGGGCCACGCCCAGCTCGTCCACCAAGCCCTCCGGCCCCGTGACTGTCTTTTGGCGCATGGCTAAGATGGTAGCACGCACCAGATAAATCGTGATGAGTGCCAGGGGGAGGGTCACACTGACCGAGGTGGAGAGATGGATGTGTGCGCCGGGCCACGGTGTCTTGATCAGAATCAGCGAACCGAAGAGCATGGCAGCGATTCCTCCCGCGGCTAGCAGCCCATGCGAGGTGATGTGAGCCTCTAGCGCAAAGAGAATGAAGGCCAGGACGATCAGCGCGGCCCCCACGTAATTGATGGGGAGCAGATGAAAGCCGAGCAGAGCCAGGACCACGGCGATGGCCCCCGCAATACCGGGAAGCGCCATTCCCGGATGGGTGAATTCGAAGTAAAGCAGGATGGCACCAATCACCCCGAGGATGAAGGCGATGTTGGGATTCGCAAGCTGCGAAAGAAAGCGCTCTCGTGAGGTCATCGAGTAGTCCACGATGCGTGCGTTGGCCAAGTGGAGCACGGTTGAGCCGCCGTTGATCCGCTTGACGGTCTTGCCGTCGAACTGCTGGAAGATGTCTTGCGGCGTAGAGGCCATGGCGTCGATCAAGTGGCCGTCGAGCGCCTCGCGGGCGGTGTAGGATTTACTCTGCCGCACGCCGGCCTCCGCCAGTTGCGCGTTCCGGCCCCGCTGCCCGGCGATGCTGCGAATGTAGGCAGCGGCGTCATTCTCCACCTTGGCGGCTTCGGTCTTTCCGATGTCAGCCCCGCTGAGCATCACGGGGTGCGCCGCGCCCGTGTTGGTACCCGGCGCCATCACCGCAACATCTCCTGCCAGGAGAACGAAAAATCCCGCCGAGGCCGCCCGGCTGCCGCTGGGAGCCACGTAGGTTATCACGGGGACCCTGGAACTGAAAATGGAGCGGATGATGCCCCGCATGGAAAGGCCAAGGCCCCCCGGCGTGCTCAGATCGAGCAGGATAGCAGACGCATGAATACGGTTGGCGTATTCAATGCCGTGCTCCACGTATTCCGCGCTGACAGGCTGAATGATGCCGCTCAGATGAATCTCAACCACCACCGGTTGGCCCGGCGGCGCAACCGGGGCGCTGGCGGCGGAAAGTGGACGGGCCCCCAGGACCCGCGCGGCGAGGGGGCCCTGGGCGCTCAACAGGCCCAGCGCGCCCGTTAGGCCCATCAGGCCCACTAGGCCCACCAGGCCCGCAAAGCCCGGCACGCCCCAGACGAATTGACATGTGCGCCGCATGCGCTTCATGGATCCGCCCGCACTCCCTGCTGCTGGTGAATCGAATCAATGAGCCGCTCGGCGTCGGCGTTACCGGGGTCCATGGCGAGCGCGGCGCGTCCCTGGCTGAGAGCCTGGCTCGGCTGGTGAGACGACAGATAGGCGTGCGCCAGCCAGAGATGCGTGACGGCATTATTGTTAAGATTCAGCGCCGTCTGAAACTCCGCGATCGCCTTTCCGTGCTGGCCCTCCATCTCATACGCCTGCCCCAAAAAAAGATGGACGGCGCTGTTATCCGGGATCAGTGATGCAGCCTCACTTAACTCGCGGATGGCCTCGGGAATCCGCCGCTGCTTGATGAACGATTCTCCGCGCTCCAGGTGATAACGGCCGTGCTCGGCGGGCGGCTCTTTTTCCAGTACGTCTTCAATCGAGTTATGCACCGCAGCGGATAGCAAGCGGAATGCGGCGCCGTTGTATTGCTTCTTTAGCCTCGGCTGCGGAAGAATGCTGTCATTGATGTCTGCCATCGCCTTGCCGTCGTGGCTGGCCACCCACGCAAGCTGCGCCTGGCTGCCGCTTGTGTCGCCCACCTTGCCCAGGGCGTAGGCTAACAGCGTGCGCGCGCCAAGATCGCTCTCGTCCCGCGCTTGCGCTTGCTTGAGATATTGCACCGCCTTGGGAAAGTTGTCGAGGTCTGCATAGCACGCGCCCAGGTTGAAGTTGTAATCTGCATCTGAGGGGTCGCCCTGGAAGGCGTGCTGAAAATCCCCCAGCGCGGCAGTGGTGTTGCCGCGGCGCGCCGCGAGAACCCCCAGATTATTCCAGACTTCATTCAAAGGCATCTCGGTGGAAAGCGTTTGGAAATCGCTCTCGGCCTCTTTGTTTCGGCCTAAAAAGAAATTGCTCACACCGCTCAGGAATAGGGACCCAAGATAATTGGAGTCCCTGGCGTCGAGCTTCGAGAGCCACAGGGCAGCGTCCTCGTAGTCCTTCATCTGGAAATAATGGCGGCCAAGCGCGTACGCGGCGTCATGGTTGACGGGATCCAAGTCGTAGGAGGCGGTGAGGAAGTGTATTTCGGCGGCGTCGCCGGTGGCGAGCACGCCGCGGATGTAGTTTTCGAAAGCGTCCAAGCGCACGGGCGGAAAGCGAGCCGCAAAGTTCTCCTCAGTATCCGAGGTGAAATCCGGGTCGTGGCCGGCCAGTAGGCGCCAGACGAGCCGCGTTTGCACTGCGATCAGGTTTGGCAGCGCGTCAGTTTCCCGGAGCGGTGGGTAAAGCTTGAGGTGCTGCATGTCCAGCAGTTGAGCCTGCGCACTCAGCCGCTCACCGTCTACTCGAAAACTACCCACCACAACCCAATCTACGCCCAACGTCTGCGCCACCTGGTATTCGCTCGCCAGGGTCAACGTTGAGTCGGGAGGAATCCCCAGTTGCTTATACGCGGCGTTGCGCTCTTCACGTCCCAGAATAAGCCGGCCGGGGCCGGCCAACCGCGCGGACATCACCTCCGCAAAGGCCTCCGAAATCCAGCCAACGTTGGAGCTTGCACTCTGATTTTCGAACGGAAACACAAGGATCGTCCGCGTTTGCGGCGTTGCGCGAAGATTCGTCGCTCCGGCAGCCGCAAGAATGATAATGATGGCAAAGAATTTCTTCATGAAGCCGTAACCTTACGGATTATATCATCCGGCCTTACCGGATGCGCGCCGTCCCCCCGCCGCTCGGTTACTTCCGGACATTTCATGAACTGGGGGCATCGCCGCGGAGGTGTTTCAATCGCCCACCAACGCGGCGTGCTCGCAGTTCTCGACTTCCAGCCATGATAAGTGTGCGACTTCAAGCCAGTCACGGCGGGAAACAGGGACAGAGGAAACCCTTTTCGTCGAGACGGCTTTAGCGAGTAATCCAGGAAAGACAAACTTACGCGTCGGGTGCGCTGGGGTGGACAAGGGGGAGGCGTGGGTCGGGAGGCGGCCACCTCCGCCGGAGATACGCATATTGGGGATCGTCGCTGTTGGCAAACGAATGCTCGCTCCCCGCCAGCACGTTGAGGTAGTAAACATCGTATCCGTATGCGGCGACAACCGGGTGATAGCCGTCTCGCACGACCACCACGTCGCCGTTCACCGCCTTGACGATCTCGTCGTGCGTTCCGGAATTGTTATAGAGCCGTTGAAACGCATAGCCCATGGGGTCATTGATGCGATAATAGTAAACTTCATCCAGATCAGCTTCGTAAGGAGGATTGTGCACGTCGTGCTTGTGGGGAGGATAGCTCGACCAGTTTCCACTCGGCGTGTATACTTCACAGATCAACAGCCGCTCGGCGGGGAAGCTGGCTGGAATCACGTCCAGGATTTGCCGGGTTGCGTTACCGCCGCCCCGTATCTCAAGGCGGATGTCGGACGGGCCAATCAGTCGGGGTTTCAGGCGGGCGGAGCAGGGAGCGCGGCAATCGGCGATTTCACACACCGTCTCCCCCCGTAGCTCAAATTTTGTTTCCTTGGGCAGATAGACGGCACTTGGATAGTTACTGAAGACGTCTTTGCGCTCTCCCACCAGCCTTCGTCCTTCACCCCAATCGACGCTGAGCCGGCCGCTCAATAACACAAAGGCGGCCTCCTCATCGCGGGTTTCGTCCTTAAGCGCTTCGCCGGCGAGAAGCTTTCGGACGGCGAAATTGACAGTATCCCAATTGGCTTGCTCGCGCGTGAGAGAGATGATGACGCCTGATTCGCCGCCGCGCAGCGCGGCGCTATGAAACAAGACAGGGTCGCGAGGTTTTGCGATGGTCACGGTTGAATGCTCCTGGCGGATTTCGGTGAAAAGTCGGCGTGATGCTTAGCTCGGCGGCGGAGCAGCCGGGACAATGCGCCGCCCCGGGCCGCGAGATTCTGAAGAAGCCCCCCACCCCGGGCCCGGCGCCCCGCGAGAGAAGGGGGGGGACTCGCAGGGCGGAGCCGGGTGGGGGGCAACCCGTTAGCAGGGTATCACGGCGCGCGGCTGAAGGCTTTTGCTCTTCGTCACACCCCTGGCTATATTCATCTCGATCCGTGAAATAATGCCGCCACTTCGCTGCCGCGCGGCGCGTCCTATAATCTAACCGCTTATCTTCCGGAATGCAATACTGATTTTATCACACCCTCCCTAATCAATTTCAATACGATTTATAGCGTCTCCGTGCCCGCCGTGGTCGTGCCGCGGCCCGCGATGGGCCGGGTTGTGCGGGGGGCGCTGCCTACTGCGCGGCCGCACTGCCACCGGGGACGCGACACTTGCACGAACCGGGCGTGCCGCGCACTGGCGGCGGCCACGGTCGCGTCTTGGCTTGACGACCTTCCGCTTCGTCTTCTAGCATGTAAGTTTGGAATATTAGTCCTAATCCCACATGACTCAGACAGGGCCCATGATTGACCGCATCACAGTGCGCGGCGCGCGCCAACACAACCTAAAAAATATCAACGTGGAGATTCCGCGCAACACGCTCACCGTGGTCACAGGCTTAAGCGGTTCGGGAAAATCCAGCCTCGCCTTTGACGTGATCTATGCCGAAGGTCAGCGGCGGTACGTGCAAACTCTCTCCACTTACGCCCGCCAGTTTCTGGACCAGATGGAGCGGCCCGATGTGGATTCGATTGAGGGCCTCAGCCCAGCGATCTCCATCGAGCAGAAGACTACCGGCCGCAGCCCGCGCTCGACTGTGGGCACCATCACGGAAATTTACGATTTCCTGCGCCTGCTGTATTCATCGATTGGCGTTTCCCACTGCCACCGCTGCGGCCGGGCGATCTCCCGCCAGACGACTGAGCAGATCGTCTTGACCATTATGGATCTACTCGGAACCGGGCAGAAAGAGAATGGTGCGGGCGACGAGCGCGTGATGATTCTGGCCCCGGTGGTGCGAGGCCGCAAAGGCGAGTTCAGAAAACTCTTCGAGAAATTCTCACAGCAGGGCTTTGTGCGCGCGCGGGTGGATGGCCATCTCCGCCAGATCGACGAGGAGATCTTGCTCGACCGCCGCCGCAATCACAACGTCGAAGTGGTCGTGGACCGGCTGCGGCTCAAGCCGGGTATTGAGGGCCGTCTGACATCCTCCATTGAAACGGCCATGACCCTGACTCAGGGGGTGGTACAGGTCGCGGTGGTCAACGGTGCCGAACACCTGTATTCCCAGGAATCCGCCTGCGTGAATTGCGGCATCAATATTCCGGCGCTTGAGCCCCGGTCGTTTTCGTTCAATAGCGTCTACGGCGCTTGCGAATTGTGCCGGGGCCTGGGCAGCCAGTATTCCTTTGATCCGGCTAAGGTGATCGCGGATTGGTCGCGCCCTTTGCTCTCCGGCGGCCTTGGACCGGGCGCCGGCTCATCGCTCATGCGCCGCAGCCTTTCACGCGCCGCCGAAGAACTACACTTTGACCTCAAGACGCCGTTCGGTGAGCTACCTCGACGCGTTCAGAATCTGATCCTATACGGCAGCCCCACAAACGGGGCGCGGTTCGCAGGCATCATTCCGATCCTTGACCGGTGGTACGGTGAAACCGCCCACGAGGGGTACCGCGAGTGGTTTGAACGCTACATGTCCGCGATTCCGTGCCCTGCATGCGGAGGAAAGCGGCTGCGGCCGGAAAGCCTGGCAGTGAAAGTCGGCGGTCTTTCCATCGCAGAGTTCACCGCGCTTCCGGTAAAGCGCGCGCTCGACGAAGCGCAAAAACTGGAGTTGAGCCCGCGGGAAGAAACGCTGGCTCGCCGGATTGTAAATGAGATCTCCGCCCGGCTGGAATTTCTGGACCGGGTTGGGCTGGGTTACCTGAGTCTTGACCGTTCTGCTGCTTCGCTTTCAAATGGAGAAAGCCAGCGCATCCGCCTGGCAACGCAAATCGGCGCAAAGCTCCGCGGGGTACTCTACGTGCTCGACGAGCCAAGCATTGGACTGCACCCGAGGGACAACCTTCGCCTCCTCTCGACGCTCGAGCGGCTGCGTGATCTCGGAAACACGGTACTCGTGGTGGAACACGATGAAGAGACCATCCGGCGCGCCGACTTTGTGCTCGACCTGGGTCCCGGCGCGGGGCAACAGGGCGGCTGGGTAGTGACCGCGGGCACGCCGCAACACGTTGCCGGAACGCCGGAATCCCTCACCGGCCAGTATCTTTCCGGAAGGCTCACGATTCCCGTTCCGGAGCGCCGGAGGAAACCCAACGGGAAGCGCCTGACCATTATCGGCGCGTCTGCAAACAATCTGAAGAACATTGACGTGGCGTTTCCCCTCGGCATTCTGACCGTGGTGACGGGCGTTTCCGGCTCGGGCAAATCCACGCTGGTGAATGATATTCTGTACCGCGCGATGGCGAAGACGCTTTATCGCGCCATCGAAGATCCCGGGCCGCACAAGAAGATTCAAGGCATCGGGCAGATCGATAAAGTCATCGTGATCGACCCATCGCCCATCGGTCGCACGCCCCGCTCAAATCCTGCCACGTACACGGGCCTGTTCACGCCCACCCGCGAGCTATTTGCGATGCTGCCCGAATCCCGCCAGCGCGGCTACCGCGCCGGGCGCTTCAGTTTCAACGTGAAGGGCGGGCGTTGCGAGGCTTGCCACGGGGACGGCTTGCGCCGCATCGAAATGAATTTTCTTCCCGACGTTTTCGTCACCTGCGAGGTTTGCCGCGGTCGGCGCTACAACGCCGAAACGTTGGCAGTGAAATACAAAGGCGCCTCCATCGCCGACGTGCTGGACATGACCGCCCAGGACGCCCTGCCCCTTTTCGAAAACATTCCCGCTATCCGCCAGAAGCTGCAGACCCTGGTAGACGTGGGCCTCAGTTACATTCATCTCGGTCAAGCGGCCACCACCCTTTCCGGCGGCGAGGCGCAACGCATCAAGCTCGCGCGGGAGCTGAGCCGGCGCCAGAGCGGCCGCACGCTTTATATTCTCGATGAGCCTACAACGGGCTTGCATTTTGACGATGTCAAGCAGCTGCTTCAAGTGCTCAATCGCTTGACAGACCTGGGCAACACCGTCATCATCATCGAGCACAATCTGGATGTGATCAAACAAGCGGATTGGATCATCGATCTTGGCCCCGATGGCGGCGAAGCCGGCGGCCGCATTGTGGC
>JBOGJT010000245.1:0-5710 GCA_050745065.1 Terriglobia bacterium | reverse complement strand
GAGTCAAGCGCGAGATCGACCATGCCCATCACGCCATTCATGGGCGTGCGGATTTCGTGACTCATGTTGGCGAGGAACTCGCTCTTGGCGCGATTGGCCGCCTCGGCCGCCTCCTTGGCCTGGAAGAGCTCGCGCGCCGCGCGCTTTTGCTCGGTGACGTCGTGAAAGCCCCAGACCCGTCCCACGGGCCTTCCCGCCACGCGCTGCGGCTCGGAATGCCGCTCGAACACACGCCCGTCTTTGAAATCAAGGACGTCATCGCTCTTGGCCTCCACTTCGATATTCAGCTGAGCAACCTTGTTGAGGAAGGCCTTCCGGTCACAAAGCTGGTCCGCAACGTGGGCGAGCAGTTGGTCATCGTCTCCGGTGGCCATCACGGACGGGGGAATCGCCCACATGTCTGCGAATTTCTGGTTGGCCATGACCACGCGCCCCTGCGAATTGACCACCAGAATGCCGTCGCCCGTGGACTCGAGAGTGGCGCGGATGATTTCGGTCTGGCGGAGTACCCGGCGTCGCAGGACGCCGGCCCACCCCAAGACCACCAAAATCGCCACACCGAGGAGTCCGCCGAGTTCGAGAGCGTGCGGCGCGGTCCACCACGAGGGCGTTTGCAGGACCACCACGTCCAGCGGTCCTCCGAAGCGGATTTTGAAGGACGTGGTTTGCCCGGTGAAGTCGAAATCCACGACGCAAATCCCGGTGATCTGGATTTCGCCCCCTACACCCATTCGTGATAGCGCGGTGCGCGCGGAGGAATCCCGCGATACCGCCGTGAACACGTTGGAACCTTGCCGCAGCACAAGAAGCTCGCCGTCCGGGGTGTGTGCGACTTGCGTTAGTCGTCCGGTGATCCGCACCAAAGCGGAATCATGCTCGCCCTGAAGCGCAACCGCCGCGGTAATATTCGTCGGGGTAGGAACGGGTCCCGATCCCATCCGGCGGTAGATGGAGTCTTCGAGCGCCGGGTGCTGGTCCACTACGCCGGAGAAGCCCACCACGTCTACGCGGTCACCTGGCCTCAAGCGGGTGCGCTGGCTCGTCTGAACATAGAGAACGCCCGTAGAGTCCTGAATGTAGAGATAGTGGTCCGGCGAAAATAGCGTGACCACGCCCCGCACCCGAATGCGGTGGCCAGATACCTCTCCGGAAGCGTAGGTCTGCAGCCTGGCGATGGGTTGCGCTGCCAATAAGTAAGGTTTCGGCGATCCGCGTTCGACCACCCGCACTTGGTTGAGACTGGGAACGGAAAGCGTAACGCCAACAAGCTGGCGCTGAGCGTTGGAATTCGCCCCACAAGCTCCGTCAAGCGCTACCATTGCGTCCACAAGATCAGGCGGCTTCGAGCGGCCGGAAGGCGGCGTATGAATCGTGACCGCGACCATACCTCCAGCCATGGCGAGCTTGAGAATCAACCTGTGCTGTTGGGCCCTGAACGACTCTGACCTGACAATCCCTTCAATTTCTACCCACTGGCTGTCATCCTGCGCCGACGCCATTTGTTGATAGGAGACTTTCGCCGCGCGAGGCAGCGGAGCGCGCCCGATAACCCGATAACGCGCCCTTCCAATTTGGGGCGCGAAGTCCGGCTGCTCCGTCACACCGTCAATGGTGATCAGGTCTCCCGACGCCAGCGGACGCGCTCCTTTGGGTAAGTCGACCCAGATACCTCCCGTCGAATCGTGTATGAAAAGGTCGGGCCATAAGGGATCGAAGTAGGTGACAACCGCCGTCAGGTGAACGGGGTAACCTTTCGCGGCCTCAGATTGATCCATCTTTCGGATTTGTATGATCCGCGTCACCACCGGCGGCGCGATGCCGGGCTGGACCGCCGCCGCGCTCGGCGCCGGCGCTGCCATCAACGCGACGAGGCTCGCCAAAAGGGAAATTAGAAGACCTCCAGCCCGCGTAGGACGGATTGCGCTGCCGCGCATCCGCGCAGGCCGGTATTGAGCGTGTGATCGCCGTCCTTCGCGTCGTGGCGAGGAGAGCGGACCGAGCTGCGCCGGGTACATTATTTGCTCCACAATAGCGCCTGCCGAGGCCCGCGGCGCAGTCCATCACAAACACGCCCATCGAGCCAGCCGCTTCGTTTTCTCGCCATAGTATAAACTAGTTAACATCTATATAACAAATAGGGCGTCTTGATGAAACGCTCCCGGAGGCGCGCATTCCGGCAAAACAAGCGGTCGATTTTGCCGGCGATTCGTTATAAACTCAACCCGATGCCTCGAGGCCGGAGAATGAAAAAACTTCTCGTCGTTTTGTGGGTTTGCCTGGCTCTGATTGCCGCGGTTCCGCTGAGCGCGAGTCCGAGTCTTTTTGAGGGTGAGCTCGAAGAGGTCAATTTCACAGCGCCAGAATTCCCCGCGCCGGTGCAAATGCGATGGGAAGCTTCGGAAGCGGAAACAACGAGGGGGGGGATGACGGCGCCTGGCAGCGCCAACCCGGCTCCAGGCGCTCCGGCCGCGGGTCCCGCTCCCCAAGCGGGCAACGCCCCGGTTCATGGGCCGGAGTTGAGCTCGACCGGAATTACGTGGATTAATTCGCGGCCGCTTACGATGAAGAAGCTGCGCGGCAAGGTGGTGCTGATTGATTTCTGGGAATACACGTGCATCAACTGCATCCGCACCTTTCCCGCGAACAAGAAATGGTACGCGCGCTACCACAAATACGGCTTTGAGATTATCGGGGTTCACGACCCCGAGTTTCACATCGCCTACTCCGTTAACAACGTGCGCGAAGCGGTAAAACGCTTCCGGCTTCCCTACCCGGTTGTGGTCGACGACAAATTTGAAATCTGGAATCTTTATCACAGCGACTCGTGGCCTAACCGCTTTCTGATTGACGCCCACGGTGTGGTGCGCTACCACCGGGTGGGCGAAGGCGGCGATAGCGCTTTTGAGCACGCCATTCAGAAACTGCTCGAGGAGGCGCATCCGGGGCTTAAGTTTCCCGCGAGTTACACGATCCCCGCCGAGCAGGACGCGTTTGCATCCGGCTGCGGAGTTCCGACGAACGAGATGTACGTGGGCCAGTGGGGAGACCGCGGAATTCTTGCCGACCCAGAGGGGTATCACAACGGCAAAACGATCGATTACAAATTGCCCGCCTCAGTCGAAGACGGCCGCGTGGTTCTGGGGGGGCGGTGGAAGACCAACAAGAACGGAATGATTTACGTAGGTAAGAAAAGAGGATCGGCTTCCGGCGAGCTTGAGATGCGCTATCACGCGCGGGAAATTTATTCGGTGATGAACGTGTCGCGGGGCCGTCCCTCGCGGCTTTACATCACCCAGGATGGCAAACAGCTTACCCAACGGAACAAGGGCGTGGACGTGCGGTTCGACGCGCAAGGCCGCTCCTATATCAGCGTCCGCGAATCCCGCATGTACTACCTCGTGCAAAATCCAGATTTTGGCAGCCACGAGGTGGTTCTGGCGCCGACCGCGCCGGGCCTCACCGTTAACTCATTCACGTTCGGCAACAATTGCCAGAGGGATTTCGACCATTTATAGCAAACAGGACAAACAAAGGAGCGCTCCGTGAGCGAGAAAAAACCAGTTTCAATGTGGGCCCTCATCGCCATTCCGGCGTTGATTACGCTCGCCGTCACCATCGTGCGTCTCGAGGGTGAGCTGCAACATTGGCCGAAGCCGTGGTTCAACACGGCGGCGGGTGGCGGCGGGGCGTTGATCGGCATTACGTGGCTGCCGATTATCTTTGGTCCATACTTCGCGTTGAAGCTCGCCGGATCTCAGCGCGGCCCCTCAAGCATGGGGAAGGCTTTCGGGTTTATGATTCTTGGGCTGGTGGTGCTCGTCGCGGGAGCATTCGGGGTGTTCCGCAATTTGTCGCATCCCTCGGCTTTACTCGTGGTTCTATTCCTGGTAATGCTTGGGGCGGCATTCATTCCCCGCGCCGGTTGGCGCGCTTTGGGCGCTACCTTGATGGCGTATGCCTTTGCCGCCCGCATTCCGGTGCTCATTGTGATGTTTTTCGCCATGCGCGGCAACGGCGGCGCGGGTTGGGGCACCCATTACGATGCGGTGACTCCAGCGTTTGCCCACGCCGGGTTCGCCGCCAAGTTTTTCGACCTAGCGGTCCTGCCGCAGATGACCCTGTGGATCGGGTACACCGTGATACTGGGCTCGCTATTAGGGATCATCGTCGCTGCCATTGCTCGCCCCGGCAGGCGAGTGGCCCAAGTTGAAGCCTGAGGACGACCGCCCGAGGGCCGGTTAGCTCGCATCGGGGCGGGGTTTTAGCCGCAGACAGAAAACTGCGAGCCTTTGTTGTAGCGGCGGCCTCTGGCCGCCGGTATTTACTATTTAAAATCCGGCGGCCAGAGGCCGCCAAAGCTTGCCGGCGGGGCGTAATGCCCTCGCCGAGAGGAATCGATTGAAGATCACGGAGGTTCGCACGCGGGTGGTCGAGTGGCGGCAGGCTACGGCGCCGCCGCAACCCCACTTCTGCACCAATCCCATGGACTTGCTGGAATTGCCAGCGGATCCCATGGGCACATTCCGTTTCCACAGTTGGCTTCTGGTTGAAGTCGCGAGCGACTCCGGTGAGGTGGGCATCGGAAACGCGGCGCTTGCGCCCAGAGTTGCCAAACAGATCATCGACCTCTATCTAAAGCCTGTTCTGATCGGCCAAAACCCCTTCGACGTTGAATTCCTCTGGCAGCACATGTACCGGCGCACGATGGCGTTCGGGCGCAAAGGCATCGGCATGGCGGCGATCAGCGCCGTGGACATCGCGCTTTGGGACCTGATGGGAAAGTTAGCCAGGCAGCCGGTGTACCGGCTGATGGGCGGGAAAACGAAAGCGAAGATTCCCGTTTACGCCAGCCGCCTCTACAGCCAGCCGCCGGACGCGCTGGCACAAGAAGCCGCGCGCTACAAAGAGCAAGGATTCCGGGCGATGAAGCTGCGCTTCGGATGGGGACCGGCGGATGGAGCGGCGGGCATGCAGCGCAACCTGGAGTTGGTGCGAACCGTGCGCGAAGTGATTGGGGATGAAGTAGACTTGATGGCCGACGCCTACATGGGCTGGACGCTGGAGTACGCGCGAAGAATGATCCGCATGGTCGCGCCCTACAACCTGCGCTGGGTTGAGGAGCCTTTGATCCCGGACGATCTGGGTGGCTACGCGGAGTTGAAGGCCATGAACGCCGCGCCCATCTCGGGCGGCGAGCACGAGTTTACAATCTACGGCTTCCGCCAGATGATTGACGCGCGTGCCGTGGACGTCATCCAATTCGATACCAACCGCGTGGGCGGGCTCACGCAGGCCCGGAAAATCGCGTCGCTGGCGGAGGCCTATGAAGTGCCGGTGATCCCGCACGCCGGGCAAATGCACAACTACCACGTGGTGATGGCCAGCCTCAATTCGCCGATGGCGGAGTTCTTTCCGCGCGTTGATGTCGAGGTCGGGAACGAGCTGTTCTGGTACATCTTTAAGGGCGAACCTCCCGCGAAGGACGGCTGCGTCGAGCTGGATGACGCCAAAGCAGGGCTGGGCCTCGCGGTGGATGAAGAGAGCTTGAAGCGTTTTTCCGTCATTGAGAAGGTGTGAAAAAAATTGAATCTGTCATGCTGAGCCCTTCGCCCGTCATTCTGAGCCGATTCGCTCCTCTTCGAATCGCTCTGAGCGAAGCGAAGAGGCTCACGGTAAACTCCGCGAAGAATCTCCGTATTTCGCTCAGGAT
>JBOGJT010000244.1:0-5614 GCA_050745065.1 Terriglobia bacterium | reverse complement strand
GCGGCAGCACGTTATACCTGGCTAATATGCTAGATTTGATCGGGTCCGGTGATGTCATCGCCGTAGACATCGACCATAGTAAATTTAAAGTCCGGCATCCACGTATTTCACTCATCACCGGAGACAGCTCGGCTCCCCAGACCTTGGCGGCCGTTCAGTCCATTGCACTCGGGCGGAAGGGGTTGGTCATCCACGATGGCGACCATAGCCGGGAACATGTCCTTGCGGACCTTCACTCATACTCCCGCTACGTTTCGCCGGGCAGCTATTTCATTGTCGAAGACACGATCAGCGACCTCTTCCGCTCGGGAGATGGACTGGGAAACATCAACGGGCCGCTGAGAGGCGTGGAGCAGTTTCTTCGTGAAGATCCGCATTTTTTAGTTGATCTCGACCGTGAATCGTTTCTCCTGACTTTCAATCCACAAGGATTCTTAAAGCGTCTCCGCTGACTCCGGCCTCATGCCTCATGTTTCTCGGCGAAGCCGCTAAGGGCCTAAGCCAAAATGAAGTTTACCTTTTGCCGGTAAGATGGGGCACGAGGAGCCGAAGGCGACGAAGAATCTCGCAAGGGATTGGTTCAAAACGAAAGCAGATTCTTCGCTTCGCTCAACATGACAGCTAAATAGGTTTTTTTAGCAGTCTGTTAGGTTTTGGATGGCAACGACAGTGCCAACTTTTGACGGGTCAGACGGAGTGGCGAAGATACGCGGCGAGGACGAAGAGTGCCGCGTCCGCAGTGCCGACGGCGAATCGTGGACGCGCTGGACGCACGAGGTTCGAAAAATGGAGTTCGAGCGCACGCTCGAACACGTTCACCTCGGAAGGGGTTCGACGGTCCTCGAGCTCGGATCTGGCGATGGGTTTCAGTTAGCACTTCTACGCGAGCACTTCGGCGGTGTGTTCTCGGTTGACCCGGAGCATGCCCCAGCGGACGACGCGCAACGGTTCACGTACGCAGCGGCGGAGGCGCTTCCGTTTGGCGACTGCACCTTCGACCTTATATTCTCCAACTGCGTTCTGGAACACCTCAATGATAGGCGCCGCGGCATGCAGGAGGCGGTTCGCGTCCTGAAACCCGGCGGGTACATGGCGCACGTAGTCCCGGCCCGTTTCTGGAAGGTGGCGAGTCTTTGCCTCAATCCAATTGGCTATCCGCTGAGGGTCGCGGAGAAATGGCATGCCACGCGCAAACTGGCACGCGAGAACGGCGTGCCCGAAGCTTTCCGCTCAGGCGCCGGGCCGCAACCGGGTATCTTGACGGTTCTCGGCCGGTGGCTCAGACCCCCGATTCACGGCACATACCCCTCCCACCTTTCTGAGTGCCGGTCGTATGGCCGACATCAGTGGGCTGGCCTGTTCGACCATCCCGACCTGGTTCCGGTGGCTGAGGTGCGCTTGCCGTGTGTGACGCAGTTCGGCTTTCTTCGTTTCCGGCTTGTTCCTCTGCGCAAGAGGCTGGGTGAGCTGGGACTGAACTCGTCGTGGGCGTTTATTATGAGGCGGCCAGGTAGTGCTTGGCGCAGGCCCGACCCTGGGATGTAGAATTCGGGCCTGCGCTTGGCACAAAGAATTATGTTCACTGCTTCTTGGCAACGCCGCTGAGGTTGGCGCCGCTTGCGTTGTTGAGAAAATCGACCTCGGACGCCGAGGACACGACCACAAACGTATCGTAGGTTGTGTAGGGGCTGGTGGAGTCATAGAGCGTGCCTTCACAGTTCGAGTTGACGGTGTAATCGCCGGTTTGGGTTCCAGAGTCGGCTGACCCGCCGTTCATGCCCCAGTAGGATAGACTGAAGCCGCCGGTCCCGTTGAAGCTGATAACCGGAACGCTGTTGTCCAGCGTTCCGTTTTGGGACCCCCAGAAGTAGCCTCCGTAGGTGGCGGAGAGAGTGGAGTTCGAGCACGAGGTTGCGGCAACCTTTGGTAGGGACCCGAGCAAGGTGAAAGCAACGACGACCGCCGCAACACCAGCCGCGACCACAAGTGACTGGATTAATCGTTTCATGGAATTATCCTTCTATTGGCCGAATGATACACCCGATTGGGGGGGCAAGCCAGGGCTCCGGAGAAGCTGTGGCATCCATTGAGGTATTGCTGGTTACCAACATGTGGCCCTACGCCGCCGATCCAAGTTACGGCACCTTCATCAAGGAGCAGGCGGAGTCGCTGCGCCCGCTCGGCGTGGAGTATGACCTCCTGTTCATCAATGGCCGCGAATCAAAATGGAACTATGCGCGTGGCGTGGGCGAACTCCATCGCGCTCTTCACAACGGACACCAAGACCTGATTCACGCGCATTTCGGTCTGTCTGGTTGCATTGCCCGCCTTCAGGCACACGCTCCGCTGGTGGTCACATTCCACGGCGACGATGTACTGGGCCGTCCGAAGCGGAGCGGGCGCATCACCGCGAAAGGGCGGTTTTTTCAAGCGTCGAGCTTCCTGTTGGCACGGTCAGCCGCCGCCGTGATTGTGCAAAGCCAGGAGATGAAGGAAAAACTCCGGCTGGCTCGCGCCGAGGTTATTCCTTGCGGCATTGACTTGAACCTCTTTATGCCGATGGCGCAGGAAGAAGCACGCGCGAAGCTCGGTCTGGCTAGAGAAACAAAGTACGTTCTTTTTCCGTATAACCCTTTGGAAGTGCGGAAGCGTTTCGATCTTGTCGAAGAAGCGGTCCGCCTGGCAAGCCGCGAAGTTCCCAGTCTGGAGATTCTCCGCGTCTCAGGAAGGCCCCACGCGGAGATGCCGCTCTTCATGAATGCTGCGGACGTGCTTGTCATGGCTTCCTTGATTGAAGGCTCCCCGGTGGCCGTGAAAGAGGCGATGGCGGTTAACCTGCCAGTGGTCTCCGTCAGAGTAGGAGACACTGCCGAACTGATCGGGCAAACGCCGGGTTGCCACCTCGTTACGCGCGATGCGGCTGCGATGGCGGCCAAGATCGTTGAGGTCTGTAGGCGAGGCGAGCGCACCCATGGACGCGATGCGATCGCCCGGCTTGCGATGGATAAAGTTGCCCGGCAGATTGTGGGCGTTTACGCGCGTGTGCTGAGCTGAGCGGGCTAAAGAATTTCACCACAGAGGGCACGGAGAGCACTGAGGCAACAACATCTACAATGCGGGAAACAGACAGGGGAGTAAGCCGGATGGGTCGTTAAGTCTTTGTCTTTGTCTTTGTCTTCTTTGTCTTCTTTCTCCTCTGTGTCCTCTGTGTCCTCTGTGGTGAAAGGATTTTGGGGATGACGGAACGGGAGCGTCTGAACCACATTACGGAAAGCATCATCGGAGCGGCGATCCAGGTCCATCGCGCGCTGGGCCCCGGCTTGCTCGAATCCGCGTACACAGCGTGCCTTGCATTTGAACTCAGCAAGAAGAATCTCAGCGTGGAGCAGCAGAAACCTCTACCCCTCGTTTACGAGGGAGTGAAGCTCGAATGCGGGTACCGAATCGACCTTCTGGTTGAAGGGGCAGCAATCGTAGAGGTCAAATCCGTTGATAAACTTGCTCCCATTCATGAAGCACAAATCCTTTCTTACCTTAAACTGTCAGGCTGCAAGGTTGGACTGCTGATCAATTTCAACGTGACGCTGCTGAAAGAAGGCATACGCAGATTTGTAAACGGAGCAATCTAGAATCCTCACCACAGAGATCACAGAGGCCACTGAGGCTCCAACATCTACAATGCGGGAAGCAGACGGTGGAGCAAGCCGAATGGGTCGTTAAGTCTTTCGTCTTTATCGTCTTCCTCCTCTGTGTTCTTTGTGTTCTCTGTGGTGAAAGGTTTTTCCGATGCCGACGAGCCGACAACTTCTCACCGCCGCGCAACGGCTTCATACGTATCTCGAACGCCGTCACCTTCATGCGGGGGTGCTGCGCGGGCCCGATCCCGGCGTGCGGTTCAACTTGCGTGCCTGGAGGTTCTTCAAGTCCGCCTTTGATTTTCTTCCCTGGCGCGATGATTACATTTTCACGCAGACGCAAGGATATTGGACCCTTGCCAACTGGCTGCTTCACAAGGCGACCGGTGACGAGCATTACCGCGATCTCGCAATGCGCTGCGCGAGCGCAATCCTGCAAAGGGAAACGCCTCAGGGTACGTGGAGGTATCCACTGCCGGAACGTAAACACCTGATCGCCACGCTGGAAAGCATGTGGGGAGCGTGCACACTTCTTGCCGCCTACGCTCGAGAGCCGCGGCCTGAGTTTGCGGAGGGCGCAGTCCGCGCCGCAGACTTCATCACGGACCGCATTAGGTTCCAGGCTCACGACGGAGGGGAGGCGATTAATTATTTCGACCGGCCGCGAGGCAAGGTTCCGAACAATTCCGTCACTGCCGTTTGGTTCTACCTGCGCATGTGGAAGGCCACGAGCGACGCCCGCTTCCTCGCCCACGTGCCGGCCCTGGTCCACTTTGTCGAAGCGGTTCAGCTGCCCACGGGAGAAATTCCTTACATTGTTGAGGGTCCCAATGAAAAAGCACGCGTCCACTATCTTTGCTTCCAATACAACGCGTTTCAGTTCCTCTATATGGCATGGGCCGAGCGGCTTGCGCCCGGCACCTGGAAGAGCGATACGCTCGCCGGACTTGCGCGCTTTATCCGAGGGGGCGTGCAGGCGAACGGAGCTTGCGCTAACAACTGCGGCGCCGTCGCTGTAGACGGCCCGGAGGTTGACTACTATACCGCCGCCCTGGGCGCCGCGCTGCACGACGCTTGGCAGCGCGGTTTTTGGCCTGACAATGAACCCAGCCAACGTTGCTACGACCGCGTGCTGGCGCGACAAAAGCCGGACGGAGGATTCGGATTTTCGACGGCTGATTACCGGGTATTGCGCGACAACCTCTCCTACCCTCGCCAGCAAGCCATGACGCTGTTCAACCTGCTTTACGCCTGCGACCTGGGAGATGGATTCTGCGATCGGGCCGCCTCATGAGCGCGAGCGCTTTTACCTTAACGCCGGAAAACGTTAAGCCCTACCTGGTCCACCATGCGTTGATTGAGGCCAGCGAAGAAGTGAGAGCGTGGGAGCTGGGGGGTGGTGTTTCAAACATCGTGTTGATGGTTGAGCACACCGCAAAACCGGATCAGCGCTGGGTGGTGAAGCAATCGCTCGGCCAATTGCGGGTAAAGGACGAGTGGCTCTCGGACCGCGCTCGGATCCTGCGCGAAGCAGAGGCTATCGAATCCTTGCAGGATATTTTGGGGCGCGCGTCGGTTCCCCAAATCGTCCACATCGACGGCAAAGCCTTTCTGTATATCATGACCGCGGCGCCCACCGGCTCCTGCGCCTGGAAAGAGCTGCTCATGCGCGGTGACGCCAGCATCGCCGTGGCGCGGACTGCCGGGGATATGCTTGCCAAGCTCGGCGCCGCCGCACAGCGTTATCCACAGCTTGCAGAGCGTTTCCGCGATCAATCCGTCTTCCGGCAATTGAGGATTGACCCGTACTACCGCACCACAGCTTTGCGGCACGCGGACCTGCGGGATGTCTTTGAGGAGCTCATCGCGGATTCGGCCAAGATACGCACTGCCATCGTGCACGGCGATTACAGCCCCAAGAACATGCTGGTGAAAGACGGGCAGGTTTTTTTAATCGACTTCGAAGTGGTCCACTGGGG
>JBOGJT010000243.1:0-3227 GCA_050745065.1 Terriglobia bacterium | reverse complement strand
TTCTCTACGACGTGACCAGCAGCTATCTGGAAGGAGAGAAGAACGAATTGGGGGCGTACGGCTACGACCGGGACAAGAAGAAGGGCAAGTTGCAAATCGTCATCGGCCTGTTGGCCGACGAGGAAGGTGAGCCGCTGGCGGTGCGGGTATTCGAGGGAAACCGAAGCGATCCGACGACGGTGGCGGAACAGATCAAGATTTTGCAGGAGCAGTTCGGGGTGGAAGAGTTGGTCTTCGTGGGGGACCGCGGCATGGTGAAGAGCAAAGGGAAGCAGGCGCTGACGGCCGCGGGCTTGCGGTATATCACGGCGTTGACCGACCCTCAGATTCGCCGGCTGCCGGGCCAGGGGACTTTGCAGTTGAGCCTGTTCAGCGAGACGGTCTGGGAAGTGGAAGCCGAGGGAGTGCGCTATATTATTCGCAAGAACACGCAGGAGGCCGAGCGCGAGCATCACCGCCTGAAGGACAAACTGGCGAAACTCGAAGCCAAGATCCAGGCCCGTAATGAGCAGGTGCGCACGCACCCGCGCTGCGATCCGGAAGCCGGACAGCGGGCGATGGAAGCCTGGGCCGGGCGGCACAAGCTGACGGGCCGGGTGGAAATTAAACTCGAAGGCCAGCAGTTGAAGCTGGAATGGAACGAGGAAGCGATGGCCCGCGCCGCTATTCGCGCCGACGCCGAAGGCCGCGAAGCGCGTCCTCGAGTTTTTCACCGCCCAGATCAACAACGATCACACCCGCAAGGCGTACCTGAACGCGACGCGACGCTTCGCGCAATGGTGTGACGCCCGCGGCATCGGCCAGCTCGCCGACGTTCAGCCTTTCCACGTCGCCGCGTTCGTGAAAGAGCTGCACGGCCAATTCTCCCCGCCTACGGTGAAGCAGCACCTGGCCGCGCTGCGCATGCTGTTCGATTGGCTTGTGACAGGCCACGTCCTCGACGTGAACCCGGCTCACGCCGTCCACGGCCCCAAATACGTTGTAAAAAAGGGCAAGACCCCTGTGCTCACGGCCGACGAGGCCCGCGAGCTGCTCGACAGCAGGCGCGAGCGGACCTTGTTCCCCTCGACGATCATGATCGATTGCCGGCTCGACCCGCCGACCGGCGTTCGGAGACAACCGGCCACGTCGTCGAAACGGATCTCCGCGCGCTGCGTGCGCTTGTATATTCCGCCGACCATCCGGCGTTTCGCGCCTTTCGCCTGTTCCACCTTCTCCCGGTTGAGCGGGCTCATCATCCCAAGAAGGCGCCGCGTTTCCGCCACCGTGTGCCACGAAACGCCTTGCGGATCATCTTCGATGACATCCGCGAACTTCGATTTACGCGGCGGCGGCTCCGGGAGGCTCCACCACACCCAGGCCTCTTTCGACCGCTGCGAAAGCTTCTCGTAAGCGCCGACTAGGTTTGCCGGATGCCACAGCGGGCCGGCTTGCGTAGCAGTCAGGCCCGCCGGGACCGTCCGATTTTTGTGCACCCCCACGATGAAAAGCCTCGGCCGCGATTGCGGCAAGAAGCGCACCGCGTCCATGACAAGGGCGCCAAAGCGATACCCGCTCCCGGCGAGCGCCGCGCCAATCGCTGCGAAGTCCTTCCCTCCATGCGAAGTCAGCGCGCCGCACACATTCTCAAGCACCACGACGGCAGGCGCGCACTTTTCTTCGGCGAGCGCCTTCATGAGGCGCCAGAACGGCCAGAAAGTTCCAGAACGTTCGCCCCTCAGCCCCACGTAGTCCCCCGCGAGGGACAAATCCTGGCATGGAAACGAGGCCCACGCGGCATCGGCGCGCCCCGGCAGGTCCGCCGCGCTCAACTTGCCAACGTCCTCGATCCTCAGATGCTCTGCGCCCCAGTTCGCCGCGTGGCTGGCGCCTTTCTTCGCGTCGATGTCGTTCGCGAAAAGGCATTCCCACTCACTCCCGAGACCCGCTCGCGCCATTCCGCCACCCGAAAAGAATTCATAGAACGACGGCATCGCCCTATCCCTGCCCTTTCAAAAGCGGCCATTTGTCGGCGATGTACTTGTCCGCCGCCTCGCGCACCACCCACGCCAGCGACACTTTCTTCTCCTTGGCGATCACTTCGAGGGTCTCGTAAACGTCTGGCGGAAAACTGATCGTCGCGCGCACCTGTGCCGTGCCGTGTGCCTTCATCTTCTTTCCGTCTCCCTTTTTCGCCTTCATCCGGCGCACCGTCCCTACGCTTCACCGCATTTCACCATATCGGTGAAGAAAGCGCAAGCCCCTGCTCCTCGTCCGGCCCCGCCCTTCGGTACATGCCAGCGGGGCCATGCGCAATCGCGGCCTCGGCGTGGTTCAAATGTCAGAGCCAAAATGGGTGGCGTGATGGCCGAGCACGTCGCTTGTCGTAATGGATGAGAATACGCGGTCAAATTCCGACAGCACCCATCGAATTGAGATGTCAGGTCCTTCCTCCGGATCATTCACCAGCAAGTCGCGGTTCCCAACGTCCCATCCTGCCGGACTTCTGTTCGAGGTCACGGCGGCTCTCTTGCCCCGCTTCTCCATCTTTGCCGCAGGCATTCGGACAGTCCCGAGCGTTTCTTTAAGGCCGCTCAAGTCCTGAACCAGTCTTTCACTGAAGCACTCTTTAGCCTGATGCATTGTCCGCACGACTTCGTATGCCCCCAAAAGCCAGAACCAGGCCAACGACTCGGCTCGCTCAATCCGTCCACCATCGACACATGGACTAGAGAATCCCTTGTTTAGGTGTTCGATGATTTCGTCACCAAACGAGCACAGCACATTTACTCGGCCAGACAGATAGTGGGAAAACACAATCAGAGGCTCGCGCTCGACAATCTGCGCCCATGTCGGGTTAACAAGAAGTTGCTGAAAGCGCTCTAGGTATCGCATAGCGTCCCAAATTCCAATCCACTCGACTTCATCAACGCGCACGTCATCACGTCATCGTTCCGCCGGTCACTCCTGAAGGCACAGCCCCTAAACCAGCTTTGCCGGATAGCGAGTCCGTCCACCCTCTTGCACCAGCTCGATCGTGACGCGGCGGCCGACGATGGCCGCCGCCCGCTGCAAGCTCGACAACGTGATGTCGTTTTTTCCATCGAGCAGGCGGTCTACTTGCGAGCGGCTCGTCTTGAGCAGCGCGGCCATTCTGTTCTTCGAGATTTTCTTTTTCTTCATCGCATCCGCGAGCTGCCAGGCGACGACTTCCTTCGCGGCCTGCGCTTGCGCCTCTTCGAAGATGC
>JBOGJT010000242.1:0-8041 GCA_050745065.1 Terriglobia bacterium | reverse complement strand
TGCTTGCTGCGTCCAGCGTGTGAGGGCGCAGCAAGCAGCGCCCCTACGCCGTATTTTTATGCTTTGCGGTTGTCGCAGAGCGGCATGGCTGGCTCCTCAGAATGACACGGTTTTGGGAATTTTTAAGCGTGCCGAAACGTGCTCGCCGCAGAGCCTTCACTTTCAATGCCTTCGGTGTAGGCGCGCCCGCGCTGCGTCCGTCCTTAATTTGATCAGGCCATGCTCAGCAGGCCCTTGATGTAATCAGGCTTTTGAAAGTCCTGCTCGAAGGCGCGATGGACGTCATCCAGCCGTGAGTAGCGGTGCGTGACAAACGGCAGGGCCTCGATCCGGCCTTCGCCCATCAGTTCACAGGCGCGGCGGTATGTGGAGGGTCGTCCGTCCGGATCAAATCCGCCTGACGCGCCGACGCCTGCAACGAGAGTTGGTTCGAGAAACAGCACGTTGGCCATCACTCCGATATCCCGCCCCTTGTGTCCATGCCCGTAGAGCAACAGCGTTCCCTGCTTACGCAACAGCGCGGGAATCTGCTCAAAAATGACCGGATTACCGCAGGACTCGATCAGGTAGTGGATTCCATGGCCTGACGTTTTTTCCCGCACCACCTCCGCCAGGTTCTCGCGCGAAACGTTGACGGCCGTTCCTCCGAACCGGCGCGCGAGCTCGAGGTTTTTCTCGCGCAGATCGCTGACCAGAATCAGCCCGTCAAAGTGCTTCACCTGACGGAGAACCTGGAGGAAGAGCAGTCCGGCCGGTCCGGCGCCGCTGATCAGAATGTTGCGAATAGGCTCCGCGCCATCGAATCCGTACCGCCCCGCTGCCCGCTCCGCGCGGTCGCTCGAATGCAGCACGCATCCGAGCGGTTCGACCAGCGCGCCTTGGGCGGACGTCATATTTTCGGGAAGCTTCACGCAGTTGACGGCAGGCATGGCGATGAACCCAGCGAGCGCGCCCTGCCGTCCCGTGATGCCATGCTCCGCGTAGAACAGGCACTGGTGGGAATCGCCCGACGCGCAATATTCGCACAGGACATCGCGCCCCTGGCTATGGCAGTTGAGCCCTTGGTCGCACAGCACTCTATCCCCCGGTTTGAGGCCGGCAACCTGGCGGCCCACTTCGACGATCTCACCGGAAAACTCGTGTCCTAAAACCTGCGGCTGAACAGACAGCGGAATGGGCTTTCCCGCGGCATCCAGGTTGTAATTGCACTGGCCGCGAAAAATGTGTAAGTCTGTTCCGCATACCCCCACCGCTCGAACGCCGACCAAGACTTCGCGCGGTGCAACCGGCGGATCCGGCAAATCGCGGATCACCATCTTTTCCGCGTCTTCTAGAACGGCAGCTTTCATAGTCAGGTTCCGAGCCGCGGCGTTTCAATGCCGCTGGCCCCGGCGGCAGCTGTCCAGCGGCGTTCGCGATAAAGGTCTTCGTTGAAATAACACCGGCGGTCAGGGGCCGCCGCCCCAACTACGATTCGAGGTCCTGCGTATCCAGCCGGCCGTCCTTGCGCATGCGCGCGAACAACTCATACGTCTCCCGAACGCCCGTCTCGAGCGGCGTGGGCGCAACATCGCCAAGGTCGCGAGCAATCTCACCCGCGTCAATGTCTGCCGCAATCGGCAGCGCTCTCCCGTCCGCGCGCACCAGCCGGCGGGAACCCGGCGCCACTCTCTCCAACGTATCCAAGAACTCATCCATCCGCACTACCGCGCCCCGCACCGAATACGCAAACGCGCCCGGGCGTACCGATTCCGCCGCGCGCAGAAAGTCACGCGCCGTGTCGCGCACGTATTGCAGATCGAACCCTCCTGTAAACCGGATCGTGTATGGCCGCCCGACGACCACGGACTTAATGGCCTTTGTCGGCGCCGAAGTCATCCCCTGGTCCCGGCCCACGCCGTACACCGCCCAGGGCCTCAACCCAACGCTCGAAATTCCGTCGCTTGCGTAGTAGATTCGCGCGTTGCCTTCATTTGCCACTTTGAATACTCCGTAATGCGTTCCCGGCTGCAAAACCGCCCCTTCCATCACGCGCTTTCCATCATAATACTCGTCGGGTCCGAACACCGCCGCCGAGCTCGCGTACACCACCCGCCTCACCTGTTCCTTGTGCCGCTTCGCAGTCTCAAATACGTTCAGCGTGCCCACCACGTTGACCTGAGCCCCGAGCACCGGATTTGCCGCGCACGCGGGCACCTGCAGCGCCGCCAGATGGATAATGTGCGTGATCCCGTGTTCTGCAACGGCGCGGTCCAAATCTTCCATCTGACGCACATCTCCACGAATGAAGCGCACGTGTTGGATATGGTCTTCGCTGAGCAGAGCGCTCAACCGGTGCGAATCCGCATCCACGTCAAAAATCCAAGGGTTATTGCCCTTCTCGATCAAACTTTTTACAATCCACGAGCCGATACACCCCTTCGCACCCGTTATCAGGAAGTTATAGTCCAATGCCATTCCCTTTCCCCATCAGAATCCTCAGCTTGCAGGATTGCCTTGCCGGTCAGACGCGAAGCGCAGCCGGTCGTTCGTTTCTGATCTCTATTCTATACCTGGCCTCGAAGGTCAATGACAGTCGACTCTGTTACGGCGGCCTTTGGCCGCCGCTACAACACGGGGCGTCGCGGGCTTTTGGCGCTCCCGTATCGTGTCAGTACGACGCGCTGGTTCGACGTCCGCGGCTCTCCCCGCGCAGCCACACGTATACCGGTGCATCGGGCGAGGGCGGCGGCCAGGGCAGCATAATTTCCAGCGTCTGCTCCTGCGCGCTTCCCGGTACGGGAGTCGGAATGCCTTCAACCGGATATCCGCCGATGGCGTTCCATCCTGCTTCCTCGATCATCTGCAAGTCCTGCCCGGACAGGGTTCCTTGATAGAGCGACCCGTGAATTTTTCTATTGCTCAGCGAGAACTTGTCGATTTGCGGCAGCCGGATGACGCGCCCGAGGAGTTTCGGATCCGACGCGCCCGCATCGGGCGTGGTCACGATCGCGGTTAGTTTGCACCCGGATTGCCCGACCGTTCCGGGGTCGAGCGAGAGAAAGAGCACGCCCTCGCCCGCGTAATCGAGCTGCGCCGCGCCATTTTGGTCTCCTGGCTGCAAGTTGAGAGACTGCTTGCCATCGCCGCCGTTCGAGCAGGCGAGAGCGAGCGACGGCCGCCCCGAGATGTTTTCGGTGTGAAGGGCAAAGCTCACCGTCGATCCTGACGGTATCTCGCCTGGCCGGAACGCCACACCGTTCGCTTGGGAAAACGATTCCTTGACGCTGACGATTTCCGGACGGGGAGGGGCGATCTCAAGGGTGCCCGGAATGTGCAAAGCGGCATGAATGCCGTCGACCGTCATCGTAGCGGCAAGAAGCTGCCCTGGCGTAAGCCCTTGGGCGCGAAGCTTCACCGTAGCGCTTCTTCGGGTCAAATCGTGGCGATTGCTGTCGATGGGAGCAAGTGTCCATGAAGCGTCCTTGCTGGAAATCTGCGCGATACGATCAAGGTTTGTTCCCTGCAACTCGATCGCCTGGTCTGGCTGTCCAAGATTTACGCGCAGCGGTAAATTGCTGATGACCGGGCTGGGCGGGTGAAGAACGATGGCAACCGCCTGCGACTTCCCGTTGGTCTGCGTAAGCAGCAGCTTGTACGCGCCAGCGGTGAGCGAGTTCGTGTTGACGTTGACCGTCATCTGCGGTTGCTGGCCAGCGTTGAGACCCTTCGGCAGCTTGAACGTAAGATCATGTAGATCGCCCGATCTGCTCGCGGCTTCAATGGCAACCTTGTTCACGAACTCAAAATCAGCGCCCGTCAAATTAACGGGCACGGTTCCGTCGCCTTCAATGAGGCGGTCTTCAGAAGCCGGTGTTACAGCAACGCTCGCAAAATCGCTATAGGGGCGCACGTGGATTGTTCCCAGAACCTTGAGCGGCTGCCAGTCCCACAGCGCAGCCAGGTGATAGTCTCCCGCGGAGAGTTTTGCATGGGCGAGATCGAGCGCCACGTTGTCGGAGTCGGCGCCCACGGTGACGGTGGCCGGAACTTTGGTGGCGTGTTTGCCTGAGACGAGTTTCCATTCCCGGGCGCGCGGCAAGATTCGCATCTCGGAGTTGGTTGCGCACGTCACCTTCAAAGAGGTTTCCGAACCGATCGGCACAGTATTGGCTCCTGCCAGCGAGACGGAAGGGGCGGTCGTGTCGGGCACCTTCAGCATCCAGAGGTAGGCGATGCGAGTGCGCGGCGCGGCCTTCTGGTTTTTGGCGCAGAACTCCGTGCCGCTGGGGATCGCGGTCTCCGTAAAAGCCGAGCGGAAATCGGTTCCGGGAAACATCATGGTGCGCAGGTTGGTGACGAGCGCCGCGCCGCCGGCGGCCAGCCCGATGGGAGTCCCATAAAACAGGGCGGCCACAGAAGCTGCGAGGCCGGCCGATTGCTGAAACACGGCAGAGCCTGACGACGTCAGCGGGTCATACGTAGACATGGCCGGCATCACGGCCTGGAGAAGCACCGTGGCTTGCTCATCCGTCGGCGTGCCGGGCGTCAGCCGGGGGAGCATCACGCCGTATTGAGCAGAAAAGCCCTTGAGCGCTGCGTTCAAATCTTCGCTCCCAGGCTTCGCCTCTTCGTATTGCGACAGGGTGTCCACCAGAGCGTTTACCGTGGCGGTCTGAGTGGCGTAAGTGGCAAGCTCGGGCACCAACTCCGGATTGTTCTTGACCAGCGAGTTCACTTTCCTCACGCTGAGCCCGTGCGGGCCAAACACCACGCCTACCACCGAGGCCCGCATGGGCAAAATCCACTCGGCGGAGGACTTGGCGGGCTTCGAGTCCAGGACTTCGACTGCTTTGGTCTTGTCGCCAGCTGCTGGAGCGACGACGATGGCCACTCGCGACCGGCTGCGGATCGCGCCCGGCAGCATGATGGGTTCGTACTTCAGCTTGTCTCCCGCATTGAGCATGTTCACCTTATTCAGCGGGAGCGCTGTTCCACCCTGGGACGGAATAACCATCAGTTTGAAAGTTGCCACGGGAAGCGTACCGCCCACGCACGGCCGGGGAATGTAGCCCATCGCCGATAGGGTGGCAGCCAGCAGCCCCGCAAGGGTAAAGATCACGACCTGTCGCCGTCGCAGATTGCCGCGCCGGACAAGCATCAGTGCCATATCTACTATGGTACAAAACTTTTGGGTGTTTGATGAAGTGAAGATGTCCCGGCGCGATTTTATTTTGACGCGTGCATCTTGCGTTTCGCCCCTCGGGGAGGTAGCCTTTCTGTGAGATGGGCGTGCCGGCCAAAGCGGGTCCGAAGACACCTTCCAGCTGGGAACTCCTCCGAGGGCTGCTGCGCCAGTATCCTTTCGTCTGGAAGAATTTCAAGGCCTATTTCCGCAACACTTACCGCCGGGAGATTCTGCGCAGCAACGTCGTAGCGCCTTACGCGGCCGTATTTTACACCACGCACAAGTGCAACCTGGAATGCAGCTATTGCACCCAGAAAGAGCCGGACGTTTTCAGCGATGAGCTTCCCACCGCGAAAACAATCGACCTGCTGCGAATCATCCGGCGCGAGACGGACTCGATCCTCTTCACCGGCGGCGAGCCGTTATTGCGCGCAGACATTCTGGATCTCGTGGAGGCGGCGAGAAACAAGCTTAAGTTTCGCTCGGTGATGCTGGTGACCAACGGCACGCTGCTGCACAAGCGCGAGAAGCTGTTTAGTCTGCTCTCCGGGCTGATTGTGAGCCTGGATTCGCTCGCGCCGCAACCCGCGGCCCCGATGTCGAAGCCGGGCGTTGTGCCGCGCGTGCTGGAAAACCTGCAACTGGCCCGGTCGCAAATGCCGAGTCCATCCTCGATCACCATCAGCACCGTGATTGAGGAGTGGAACATCACAGACGTGGAGCGCATCCTCGACTACTGCCGCGAGCAGGGTTTTGTTTTTTCCGCGCAATCGGCGCAGAAAGACAAAATGCCCAACCTCCGGCTGCTGGAGAACCCGCAGTACCGCGCGCTCACGGCGAAGATTATCGAAAGGCGGCGCGCCAGCGAGCAGCCCATCAACGGCACACCGAAGCTACTCAAGACTTTGCTGGAATTCGGCGATTTTCAGTGCTTCCCGACGTTCTTTCCACGCGTCTATCCGAATGGCGATGTTTTCTATCCGTGCGAGCCATTGAAAAAGATTGGCGGCAATCTGTTCCGCGAAGGATCGTTCAGCAAGGTGTTTGCCCGGGGGCGCAAGCTCTATGGGGATGTCCCGCAGTGCAAGGCCATCTGCTATCTTTTCGGCAACGTGATCTCTTCCTATTACGTGAACGATTTCTGGGGACTGGCCGGCGATACGATCCGGTGATGGGCATTTGCAGCGGCGCCCCGCCGCCGGTACAGCGCGCCTCTCTATGGCGCGATCACAGGCAGCCCCTTCTTCCAGACTTCGTGTAGTGTCTGTTCGGCCACGCGGGCCAGGTGCTCCGCAAAAGCTCCTTCGTAACGGAAACTCCAGCTCCCCGATTCGCCGACAATATCGAGGCGCCAGGCGCCAGGCGGAATCGCAGAGTCTTCCCGCACGGCAATTTTACGGATCATGGCAACGGGAATTTCCAGCAATTCCCGGTAACTGGCGTCGAGCACCCGGAGAACCGTGGCGCAGACAAAGATGCTGATGCGCGGTGCGTGGCTTCCAACACGCTCTGGGTCAGGACTGTCTAAAAGGAATCCGCCGTTGAGTACTACGAGCGCGTCGAGCTCACGCGCCACGGCGTCAATGGGTTTCCGGAGGGGGCGCGCGCGCACGACCGTGCCGAGAAGGACGAGAACGATTCCGCACGCCAGAAAGACCGTGCTCTCGCCGTTCTGCGCAAAGGCGCGCCACAGGAGCAATGCGCCGCCAGCCAGCAGCACGATGCGGACAGCGGTCCACGCCCGGACGTTCCGCCGCAACCGACGCAGGCGCGGAATCAGGAGAATGGCCGAGAAGAGTACCGCCATGGCCGTGCGAAGAACGGTGCGCCTGAAAGAAACCATCGACGTTCAGCCTTCAGCCGTCACAGAGACAGAGCTATTGTAACAGCACCGTCCCAGCGCCGAAGCGATTGCCGCCCCTATTACTGAGGATTACATATTAGTGACGACGTTCGCTGTAGCGGCGCTCTCGGAGAAGGTGTGAAAAAATTTGAATCTGTCATGCTGAGCCCTTCGCCCGTCATTCTGAGCGAAGCGAAGAATCTCTGTATTTCGCTCAGGATAAACTCCGCGAAGCATCGGCTTTTTGTTGGAAACAAAAGGGCGAGATTCCTCGTCTTGCTCGGAATGACGTCGCTGGCCGATTTTTTCACAGCTCTCTGAGCGCCGAAAAATCGGCGGCCAGAGGCCGCCGCTGCAAGATGCAGTGTCACCGTAATATGTAATCCTCGTTAGCCAGTATTATATTACGAGGCCAGGCTTCGTTCAGGATTCACCGCCAGCCAGGCGATCCCGCCCAGCACGCACAGCGTCGCGGCCACCAGGAATGAAGTGGTCCAGCCGTAGTGTGCGGCGATGAGCGGCGTGAGCGAAGCCGTCACCGCGCCGCCGACTTGCCCGCCGGTGTTGATGAAGCCGGAGACGGAACCGGATGACGGTCCGGCGATGTCCGCGCTCACCGAGAAATAGGAGCTCTGGCTTAGATAGAGCGCGCCCACGCCGGCCGCCAGAAGCACGCTGGCTGCCAGCGCTGACTGCACGAACGCGCCACAGGCTATAAACACGGCGGCCAATATCATCGCGGCAAACGAGAAAACACATCGTCCTACGCGCTTATTGAACGATCGCATCAGACGGTCACTGATGAGCCCTCCGATGATCGATCCGGCCGCCATGGCAAGAAACGGCAGCATGGCGTATTCGGCGCTCGATTTCAGATTCAGGCCGCGAACCTTGGCAAGGTAAATGAAAAACCAGCTAAAAAAAATCCAGGCGGCGTACCCATAGGTAAAATAGCTGAGCGTGACGGAAATCACCTCTTTGCTGCGGAAGATTTTTCCCCAGGGAACCTGTTCCCGGGCGCTGGCGGGGCG
>JBOGJT010000241.1:0-2542 GCA_050745065.1 Terriglobia bacterium | reverse complement strand
CCCGCTGCGATTCCGGCAAGAGTCAGGATCAATGTTCTTCTGAGCACGTCGCGTTGTACTTTTCCCGGCGTTGCGCCCAATGCCATCCGAATGCCGATTTCATGCGTTCGCCGGGTGACGGAATACGAGATGACGCCGTAGATGCCGAGCGAGGCCAGGATGAGGCCAAACGCGGCAAAACTGGTGACGAGCAGCATGAAGAAGCGGCGCGGCGAGACGGCGTGATCCACAATCTGCTGGATCGGCTCGAACGCCGCGGCAGGCTGGTTGGGATTGATCTGCCGCAGCGTGCGCATCACGCTGGCCGCCAGCGAATCGGGCGGCAGGCTGGTCCTCACCACAAGCTCTGCTCCGTTAGGCCAGTCTTGAGTCGCCGGATAATAGGCTTGCCAACCGGGCGCTCCCTCCACGCTGGTTTCGCGGACATCGGCGACCACCCCGATGACAAGAAGATTGTTTAGGCCGTTATTCGTGACCGCGATTTGTCCGACCGCATTGCCTTTAGGCCAAAGCGCGCGCGCTGTCGCCTCATTGATGATGACGACCTTCTGGGAGGTAGGGCTATCTCCCCAGGAAAAATCCCGTCCGGCAATCAGACGCATCCCCATCGCCCGGAAAAAGCCCGGCGTGACGACATACACGAGCGGACTAGGCGCTTCACCCTGGCGATACAGCTTGCCCTTCACTTTGAGAGAGCCCCAGTTGCGGTTCCGGCCCAGCGGCAGGTAGTCCACCATTCCAGCGGCTTCGACGCCTGGAATCGCTTCGATGTGGTTGAGAATCCGCTGGAAAATCACACTCCGCTTCGCAGCGCTGTTTCCGTCGTTGTAGTCAACCTTAATCGCGGCGGCGCGAGAGGGCTGGAACCCTAGATTTACGTCCAAGACTCGCAGAAAGCTGCGCAGCAATAAGCCCGCCCCTACAAGCAATACACAGGCCAAGGCCACCTCGGAAATCACTAAAGCAGCCCGCACACGCTCGTGCTTTTTCCCTTCGGACATGCCCGGACCGGCGTCCTTCAGCGACTCGTGCAGGTTGCCGCTCGAAACCTTGAGGCCCGGAACCACGCCAAAGAGCGCGGCAACAGCAACGGCGACCAGCAGAGTCCACGCGAGAGCAGTTCCGTCCACGCGGACATCACTCAGAAGAGGCAACGCGATTGAGCCTTGGTGAGCGAGGAACGACGTGATCGCAGAAGCCAGGCCCAGACCCAAAACCGCGCCGGCCCCGGACAGCACCAGACTCTCCGTGAGCAGTTGACGAACCAGCCGCATTCGCCCCGCGCCTAACGCGCTGCGCAACGCAAACTCCTTGCTGCGCGTGGCCGCGCGCGCCAGAAGCAGGTTCGAGAGGTTCACACAAACGATCAACAGGATCGCGCCCACCGCACACCACAACATCAAGAGGGGGCTGCGCAACCGGCCGGTCACATAATCCTTCAGCGGGGTGAGCGCCGCCTTGTAAAATCCCTTGGAGTTCGGATACTTCGTATTGAAGTAAAGCTGTGGTGCGACGAGGTTCGCATCGGCCTGCGCCTGCAACAGGCTTACACCGGTCTTGAGCCTGCCGATCATGGTGAGATCGTTTCCATCGTTGCGCCAGTCGTCCAAAATATAAGGTGTGTAAAGATCGACCTTTTCGCCCGGAGAAAACACCGCGCCGAAATCGAAACTCGGCGGCAGGACGCCAACCACGGTCACCGGCTGTCCATTAAGGTCAATTGCCTTGCCTACAATCCCCGGATCTGCCGCAAACTGCCGTTTCCAATAAGCGTTTGCAATCAGAGCCACGGGATGGCTTCCCTTCCTCGCATCCTCGGGCAAGAACAGGCGCCCGAGAGAAGGGCGCACGCCTAACACTTGGAAGAAGCTCCTGGTCACGTAGATACCGGTGGCAGGCACAGGCTCGCCGCGGCCCATAAGACGGTAGTTGTCCTCGGTGGAAAAGGCGAAATAGCCTGCCACGTCCTGAAAAGAATGATTCTCCGACTGAAACTCTTCGAAGGCGTCTGCCGAATAGGTCTCGCAGGAGAACCCGCACTTTGCCGCAGGCGGAGCAATCCAGACAAGCTGTTGAGGATTCGCCAGCGGCAGCGGACGCAGCAGGATGGTATCCACCACGCTGAATACCGCAACGTTCGCGCCGATGCCCAAGGCGAGAATCAATACCGCGACGAGCGTGAAGCCGCGATCCCGCCTTAGCGTGCGAAAGGTATAGCGCAGGTCCTGCAGGATGCTATCGAGGAAAGGCAGCCCGCGAACTTCGCGGTGCAATTCCTTCGAGGGCTCGATCCCGCCCAGCTTAATCAGCGCCTGGCGGCGCGCTTCTTCGGGATTCATCCCCTGCTTCATGTTCTCCTCCACCGCCATCTCGATGTGGGATGAAAGCTCGTGTTCGAGGTCGCGGTCGAGCTCGGGCTTGCGGAAAAACGCCCGAATGCGTTCAAACCCTTCGCGCAGGGAATTCATCAGTGTTCCTCTTGTTGTAGCGGCGGCCTCTGGCCGCCGGTTTTTAGTGCTTTCGGAATTGGGCGCTGCTATTT
>JBOGJT010000240.1:0-3072 GCA_050745065.1 Terriglobia bacterium | reverse complement strand
GTTTTTAATCAATACCGGCGGCGGGGACGCCGCCGCTACAGCAGGACCGGGGCTGAAATGCATTACGATGGGGCGAATACTTGATGTTGTTTTCGACCTGATTCTGGTGGCGGTGGTGGGGCGTGTGCTCACTTCCGTCTTCGGCGGATTTCTTGGCCCCGGGCACGGCCATTCCGCACGGACGGCCTGGCATCAGGATTCAGCAGACAAGAAGCAGACGGTGCGCGGGGTGACCGTGCGTGACCCGGTGTGCGGAATGTTTGTCTCGACCGAGCTTTCGCATCGGCTTGAGTGGCACGGCAAGACGCTCCACTTTTGCTCCGAAGAGTGTTTGCGGCAATATCGCAACTCCGCCACGGCGTGAAGGCGGCTTTCCCACGCATCCTTGGCGCCTCTTACTCCGCCGTGGGTAAATGGACGGACATCGATTGCAACCCGATGCGGCCGGGTCCCGTGAAGCGGTTCCAGGAAATCTGTCCGGCGCTGGCAAACAGGCCCGTCGAGAGGCGCTGGAACATCGACTGCATCCCCACGGACTTTTCCTTGTAAATCCAGGCGCCGGGCTCGATGTCAATCTGCTCGCCCGGCTTCAGTACAATGTCAAATACGTTGCCATAACCGTGCAGCCACACGATGCCCTCGGCCTGCGTGCAGGCAAAGTTGTCGATGAAAAACCCCGTACCGCCGTAAAGGATGTTGGCCACGCCCTTAATCCTCGAAAATCCGTACTCCAGGCTCTCGGTGGCGGCGAGGAACTGGTGCTCGCGTACGTCGATCGATTCGCCCTGCCTCAAATGAATGGCGAAGACGTGTCCGGCCCCATCCCGGCTGAAGGCGATGCGGCCGGGGCCGACGGCTTCGGTGAGAAATACCGGAATCCCCGCCATGACGCGCTTAAAGGCGCCCTTGACCGCCTTCACGCCAACCTGAACCTGGGGATCTTTCCAGAGCAGAACGTGGTGCTCGAAGAAGACCGGCATCGCGCTCAGCTCAACGCTCAGCGCCGGCACTAATTCCCCCTGGATGTGGTAAACAACACCTCCAAAAGACTCATTTTGAGCGGCAGTCGGCAACAGGACGGGCACGGGCATAATCGTTATTTCCTCCGAGGGTTAAGAATCGCGTATCATGATCGCGCAGCGGCCCTCAGCGCCGAGAGGCGCAGGCCGGACGCTGCCGCTACAACGCAATCTGTCACTATACTACTGAGGATTACATATTATAGTGACGCCAAATGTTGTAGCGGCGGCCTCCGGCCGCCGGTTTCTCGGCGCTCAGAGAGCGCCGCTACAGCGAAAACTGTCACTATTATATGTAATCCTCAGTAGATCATCGTCAACGGCTTATTGACGATTACAGCCTATAATTGCAACAGATATCGTATCGGCAGCGGGAGCCTCGTCCATCAGGCGATGTAAAAAAATTGACGGCCCGTCGCAAGGACGCCGTGGCGCCAAGAAACGCAAACCGGAACTTTATCAGGCGGCTGAAAAACTTCAAACAGATTTCATTCTGAGGAGCCGCAGGCGGTCCTGGGTGAAGCGAAGGAAGAATCCCCCGAGTCATCGATTCGAAACAAAAGCAGATTCTTCGCTTCGCTCAGAATGACATATCGCTTCGCGACACTCCGAAGGATGAAAATGGGGTGTAGGGGCGCTGCTTGCCGCGGCCCACCGTCCGAGGGCGCAGGGGAAGCAGTGCTTTCCGTCAGCAGCGCCCCTACGGTGAACATCGCAACCCATTTATGTTCAACGCAGCGTTTGGCTATTTTCAGGAGAGAATGACAACTAAAAAGAGTCTTTCGAGAACCTGTCATCCGCTTCTTTGCGCTGCCCTGCCGGTTTCCTTGGCGTAAGGCCGTTTTGCTCTTCAACCCATTTTTCCACGAGTTCTCAGGAAATCCCTATGATCTTCGCTTCCGCTCTCGTCGTGGTGGTGGGCGCGCTGCTCGCTACGAGCGTCATCCGTTCGCTGAAGCTGAAAACGCACGACGACTTCATGGTGGCGGATCGCGGGCTGCCTGCGGTGGTGCTGGTGTTCACGCTGCTGTGCTCGTGGATCGGCGCCGGTAGCCTTTTTGCCGGAGCGGAATTCGCCGTGCATCAGGGCCTCGCCGCCCTTTGGCTGCCTGCCGGTGGATGGGCAGGACTCATTTTGATCTATTTCATCGCCGGCAAGGCGCGAGCATTCGCGCAATACACCGTGCCTGACCTTCTCGAGGCGCGCTACAGCCCCGTGGCGCGGGTGCTGGGCACGATATGTATCATCGTTTCCTACACCGCCATCGTCAGCTATCAATTTCAGGGCGGTGGGCGGGTGCTGAACCTCGCCTTCGGCGTGAGCCAAACTACAGGAACGGTAATTCTCGCGGCGTTTGTGATCTTGTTCACGGCGCTGGCAGGAATGTCATCAATCGCCTACTCAGACCTCGTGATCGGGATCATCGTAACGGTGGGCTGTCTGCTGGCGCTGCCCGTGCTCGTCGGCCACTTGGGCGGATGGCACGCTCTGCGCGCCGCGCTTCCCGCAGACCATTTCACCCTGCGAGGGTCACTCTCCTGGCCCGATATTCTGGGCTATTTTTTCCCCACGCTCATGCTGATGATTGGCAACCAAAGCACCTATCAGAAATTCTTTTCCGCGCGTAGCGAGCGGGACGCGCGGCTTTCCGTGGTGGGATGGGTCTGCGGCACCGTCGTGCTTGAAACGGTCATCGTCCTGCTGGCCATGGCGGGCGGCGTCCTCTTCCTGCCCGTGATCCGATCCGGCAAATTGCCAGCGTGGGGCATCATCCCTTACACGGCGCGGCACGGCTTGACTTCCTGGGCCGGCGCTATTTTTCTCGGCGCCATTTTCGCCAAAGTGATCTCAACCGGAAACAACTTTCTCTTTTCGCCGGCTACCAGCGTGGTTCACGACGTCTTTCAACGCTTCCTCATGAGGAAGTCAAGCGACCGCGCCCTGCTGCTGGTGTCGCGGATCGTCGTGGTCGTGCTTGGCCTCGTCGCGTTGGCGCAAGCCTTCCAGCCGTCCATCCTGAAGGAGGCGGTGTATGCGTACGATGTATACGGC
>JBOGJT010000239.1:0-9450 GCA_050745065.1 Terriglobia bacterium | reverse complement strand
CAGCCTCACGCACGCTCTGTTCCTGGCTTTGATAACCGGCCCGGAGCGCGAGCAGATCGGCACGGCGGTGAGGAAGCGCAGTTACCGCAGCTCGAAACTGATCTTGCGCTAGTGGCGTGTCGTTCACCGGGCCAACCAGTCGAAGCTGGACACTGGGTTCGAGTCCCAGCAATTGGTTGAGTTGGTGGCGCGTAAGACTGGAATTGAGCTGGAGTTGGCGGAGGCTCGCCTCCGCGTTGCTCAGCAATGTGAGGTCGGCCGCCGCCGCGCTCACAGTGATATCGCCCTTTTTGAGCGCTATCTCCTCTTGATGGTAACGACTGGCGAACAAATCGCGGCTTGAAGTGAGCACGCGGGTAAGCTGATCGTCGGCGCGGGCTTGGATGAATAACTCTCTGGCCTTCTCGGCAACCTGCCATTCCTGCCAGAGGATATCCAGGTCGACCTGCTTCTGATGCGATCTGGCCGCCGCCTTGGCTGCGCCGCGGGTAATCAGAGCTTGAATGTCTTCGCTTAAGCCCATGTCGCCGCCAGAATTCAGCACGGACCGGGCGTAGTCCGCACTCAGTCGCGGATCGGGCAATAACCCCGCCTGCAGCAATTGAGCGCTGGCGACGCCTGCCTGCGAGCGCGCGGCCTTCAGATCGGGATCATCGAAGACGGCGAGCGTGATGACGGAGGTCTCGTCCAGGCCGTCCCCGGGAAATGGATGGGGTTTGATCCCTGGCAACCAAAAGTCGCTGGCCGGAGCGGTGAGCGACGGCGCCTTTGTCAGGTCAGGGGCGAGGGGCAGCGGCACGGGGCGGTAAGTAGCACAACCCGAAAGAAGCAAAATTCCAAGCCATGCGGAGCACTTCATCAACTGGGGGAGAAAAGAGCGGATCATGCAGATTGCTCCTTTGCGATTTGTTTATTGCGCTGCCGCAAATAGAGCGCCGGGATCAGGTTGGCACTGAGCAGTGCGCTCCAAACAATTCCCCCCATGATGACAACAGCCAACCCTTGTTCGGGAGCCGCTCCCTGTCCCCAGCCCAAAGCCGTAGGCAACATACCGAGAACTGCAGTCAGGGTGGTTAAAGTAATCGGGCGGAAACGCACGTGAACCGCTTCTGCCACTGCGTCCTCGGGCGGCATGCCCGCAGCCTCATTGCGCCGGGCACGATGAAGCAGCACGATTCCATGGTTGAGGCCGATACCAATCAGGGTCAAAAATCCCACTAAGCCTACGGCGTTCAATCCAACTCCACTGACAATCAGCGCGATGGCGCCTCCGCTAAAAGCGAGTGGAATTTGCAGCAAGAGCAATCCCGGCGCAAGTAGTCCCCCAAACTGGAGGATCATGAACGCCGTCATGAGCACGAACGCCGCGAGTGCTGCAATGCCAAGGCCCAGAGCGGCATCCTCCAGTTCGGGATAGAGCCCGCCAAATCCGATTCGGTATCCGGGCGGCAGATGAAGTCCGGCCAGTGCGCGGCGGGCCGAGGCGATCGTGCTGCCCAGTGGACCGGTCGGCGTGGCCAGGATCTCCAGAGCTCGAGCACCGTCTATGTGCCGGAGCTGATTCGGCGTGCTGACCATCTTCAGATTCGCCAGTTGCTCCAGCGGTGTCCATCCGGCGGTGCGGATCGGCAACATGCGCAGCTCTTCGAGAGATTCATCGGGTGCGTTGGCCAGGCGTACGTACAGGTCAAGCGGAACATTTCCCTCGGGCACTTGGGCCACGACATCGCCGTTCAGCAACGGAGAAATCTGATTCTGCAACTGCAATGGCGTCAGGCCATATGCAGCGAGCGCTCCTGGATTCGGCTGTACTTGAAGCGCTGTAACGGGATACGCGTCGTCGTTGAAGACGCTGCTGAGCGCCGGAACGGTTTTCAGACGCGCGGTAATCTGTTGGGCGAGCGCGCGCAATTCGGGGATGCTGCTGCCGAACAGTTGGAGAACGAACGGCTGAGGAAGCCCAGAAAGACTCTCACCTACGCGTTCAATGGTCGGGGTATCGATAGCCAGTTGCACGCCGGACATCTGGCTCTCCTTCTGCAACCGGCTCGCAATCGCGCTGAGGTTGTTTACGCTGACGTTCGGCTTCAAGACAACTTGAATCTCGCCTGCGTATGCAGGTTCGGTGTACATCGTGCTTGCAGCCGAACCGATCCGGGCAAACGTATAGGCAACGGCAGGGTCGGCACGCATGTGTCGTGTCATCGTCATCACCGCCCTCTCCGTGTCCACCATCGCGCTGCCGGGCGGTAAGGAAAAGCTTTCAAGCAGCACTCCTTCGTTGGGAAGCGGCAGAAAATTGACCGGCACAAGAACCAGCCCGGCGAGACTGGCCACCAGCAACGCAGCGCACCCAATCAAACTCAATCGCGGATACCTTGCGACAGAATGGAACAGGCACATGTTCAATCGGCGCAATTTGTCGAGCGCCTTTCCGGCAGTCGTCGGGGTTCTTCTGGCCCGGGCTTTGAGGAATCCCAAGCTCACGGGGACCAGGCTCAGCGAGATGATCAAAGAAGCCAGAAGCGCCAAGGTCATGGCTAGTGCGAAAGGGATGAAGAAGAGGCCCGCCAGACCGCCTACAAACAGTAAAGGAACAAATACCGAAACCGCGGTAAGCGTCCCGGTAATGTCGGGGCTGGCAATTTCTCTGAGTCCGTTCGCGATCCCCACTCGGTGCTCGTCGCCTTGTTCCCACCGGTGATAAATACTTTCGAGCACGATGATGCCATCATCCGCGAGCAGCCCGACGGCAACCGTCAGCGCGCCCAGAGTCATCAGGTTGAGACTATGTCCCGCAGAGTAGAGCCCAGCAATACCCAGCAACAGTGACAGTGGTATGCTGAACGCAAGAACCCACACTCCGCCGCCCACGCCCAACACCCACAACATGACCGCGATCGCGAGCAAACCACCCAGTACGAGGTTTCGCGCCAAGTCAGCGCCAACCACATGCACCAAATGGCCCTGATCGTAAATGCTTACCCAGTGCACGCCTTTCGGCAATTGACCGAGCGTCTGCGCGAGAGTGGCCTGCACCGCCTGCGTTACCGGCACGGTGGAAGCGCCCGGCTGCTTAAAAACGTTGAGGGCGATGCTGGGCTGCCGGTCAAACAAGACAGCGTTGAGCGTGGGAACGGGACCACGCACAATGCGCGCCAGGTTGCCCAGGGGAATCGGGCCGTTGGGGCTTGCGACGGGGACTCGCCTCAATTGTGCGGACGTCACCGGCAAGCTGCGAACTTCAAGGAAAATATCTTGATGCCCTTGCGTCATGTAACCGCCAGGCTGAAGCAGTACTTCCTGCGACAGTGCATTCGTGATGGCGGTGATCGGTACCCGGTACCGAACCATCGCGGCGACGTTTGGCTGTACCCACAATCCTTCGTCGCCAGCGCCGTAGACGTTCACTCTTTGCACGCCCGGCAATGCGCGCAATGCGGGCGCCACGTTCGCAAGCACGGCGCGTTGTACCTCAACCGGCGAGACGCTGGCGGGGATTTGGACCGTGTAGTCAGCCACCTCGTTGATGGCGTTGCCCATGATTTCGGCTAAAGGCTGCACGGAAGCGGGCAATCGCCCGCGCGCTCGATCGATGGCGCCATTCACAGTTTGCAAATCCGCCTGCGGATCGGTACCGTCCTGGAAACGAACGTCGTTTTCCACAGTGCCGTTACCCATGGTTGACCGCAGGCCTACGATGTTGGGCAACGCAAGAATCTCGCCTTCGATCGGCCACGTGATCTGCGTCTCGAGTTCGGATGCAGTCGCGCCAGACTCATGGGTAAGCACGCTGATTTGAGGGAAATTGAAGCGCGGGAGCACTTCGACGGGAATTTTCCAGAGCGCATAGGCGCCATAGGCAGTCAGCGCACCGTAAACAAGCGCCCAAAGCAAGGGTTGTTGCAATAGCCTGCCGAAAGCATTTCGTGGGTCTGTCATGATCGATCAGTGCGGTAATGGATAGCGCTGGGCAATGCCGCGGTGGTACAAGAGATACGGGTTTTCGACGACCACCTGTGAGCCCGGCTTTACTCCACTCTCAAGAAAAGTCTGCCAGCCGCGAGTCGGTCCGAGAACGACCGCCTGCGGGTGATCGCCACGAGCCGTATGAAGCATTACCCACCAAGTCCCGTGATCCAGAATCAGCGACCGCGTCGGCACCGCCACGAGCCTGCGCGACGGCAGATCGAGCGTCACGGTGCCGAACTCGCCGTTCACCCACCGCGAGGCCGACGCGATGGGAGTCAGCCCAACGGCTTCTCCTCCTCCTGCTGTCAGCGTGCCCGAAAGCGTGCGGACTCGAACCGAGATCGGCTTGCTTCCGTCTGCCGGAGCGAAAACACCCCCCATTCCGGCGCGAATCGAGGAGAGATCCGGACCGTAGTAAACGGCTCTGAGCCACAGGTGGTTCGCGGTTTGCAGCGTGAGAATTGGCTGGCCCGTGCTGACGAGTTCGCCGTTGGTAGCATTCACCGCCAGCACCGAGGCGTTTGCCGGCGCTGTCAAAGTCATCATCTGGCGGACGGCGTTCAGGTGAGATTGCGCATTGTCGAAATTTGTCTGCGCCTGGGCCACGGCGCTTTCGGCTTGATGGACCGCCTGGCGGGTGGTCAGGTGAGAGATCAGTTGCTGCTGCAGGATCGCAAGCGACTTCTGCGACGCCACAAGCTGGGCGCGCGCGCCTCGAACGTCCGCCTGCCCCTGCAACAGCATGGTGTGTATTTCGGATCCTTCGAGGCGCGCCAAATCCTCCCCTGCCCGGACGTGCATCCCAGGGAGGACTCTCAATCCGGCTACGACGCCCGGCTCCGCAGCCGTTACGGGCAAAACCGTGATGGGCACGACTTCCCCGTAGGCTTCCAAGCGAGGAGTGACTCTACCCGCCTGCGCCGTGACGCAGGCCGGGTCACGAGTCTGCGCCTTGGCAAACAATGCGCTTGCGCCTTGCACCAGCCAAAGCGTCGCTATTACGGCCGCTAGCGGCCGGCCAAGTTTGGCAATTTGGCGACCGTAGCAATTTGCCAGACCCACAAACGAACGGCTAATTAAGCAACGACCGGCCCTGTTTCCGAGCCGAGCGCCGCGTGAAACCTGAAATGTGCGCATCGATCATGCGGTCCTTTCCCACAGACTTCCATTTGGATAGAACAATACACACGGATGCGGCGACACGCTCCGAGGAGTGTACCCGCAAGAAGGGAAAGGGCTAGATGCGTAGCGGTAACAATGGAGGGGAGTGGGACGACGCGGGCGTGGCGGAAGCCGCGAAATCCAGTAGGCAAAAAATCAAAGGCAGCAACAAGCCGCAAACAACTCCGGGCAGAAATGAACAGCGCTGACGCCATTTTCGGATGAGGATGATTGCGAAGCCGAGAATAGCTGCGACCAAGGTGACAGCGCCACCGGCGTTGCGCTGGATGTCGTGTACCTCCGCGCGCGGCGGATCCCAATAATCAAACGTCTCGCATAGGGGGCCGGTAAGGTACCACCCCAACCACAAGAGAACAGCGATCCTGAGCGCCCTGCGCTTCATCACGAAGACTCTATCACCGAATCACGGGCGGAGCAAATTCCGCGTTGATGCGGGTGACCTCAAGCTGGTTGCGCGATAGGCGGGTGACGCCGCAGCCCCAGCCGCAGTTCGCGGCTTATTGACGCATCACAACTCCTGCATGGCGATCACGCGGCCCGCCCCTGTCACCTGCTTGAAGAGCGGATTGAGCGGATCGTCTGTGATGACCACGGAGAATCCGCCGGTCGCGCCCGCCGCGAGCGGCGGGAACGCGTCAGCGCCATTCGACGCGCGGTCGCGGGCCTCGATCACGGCCAGCTCCTCGAGAACACGGTAAACGATGTTTCCCGCCGGGGCCATGGCGGTCTCAAGTTTCCCTCCGGCAAACCTCAATAGCGACCCAGAGGTGTACGCTTGCCACGCCAGGCACGCGCAAAAATCCACGGCTCGCTCAAAGCGCTCGCGGCTGGCCGGGCTCGCGGGCGGGGCCATACGGTCGTCAAAGAAAATCGTAACGCGCACCTCCTCTTCCCTGGTAAACTCGCGCACCTTAAGCCGCTGCGACTTGGCGGTAGCTTTCCAATCCACGTGTCTTGCGGAATCACCGGCTTGATAATCGCGCAGTGCATAGAGGTCGCATCCGCGCCCCCTGCTCTGGCTCTCGATTTCGCCACGAATCTCGGACAGAACGTTGGTGAATTTTCCCGCGGGAATCACGGCGGGCAGCACCAGGATCTCATCACTGGCAGGAACGATGCACTTGCGCCGCAGGATGCTGAAGGGGAACTTGGAGCTCGTCTGAAATGGAGATTGGCGGTAGCGGCCCCGGCGGGGGAATCGAAGGTCGACGCGCTCAGTGACCGAGCCGCGAGGGGAAATATACGGCGCGTAAACACCGCGCGTAAGGATGCCGCCGGCGGCGCGGCCGCCCGCCGGCGGGTCCTCGTCGGAACGCTTACCGCGGCGCTTCCGTGCCTCGTCGCGCGAGGTGACGGTGAGCGAGTATGCCGGAATCGCGCGCTTCTCATTTCGAATCGTGACCTGCGCCAGGACCCGTTCGAAGGCGAAGACGTGCTCGGGCAAAGCGAGGTCAATCTTCAAACCTGAAAGCACGGCCTTCGCAAGAATGCCGGAGGCCAGGATCCCGCCCAGCAAAATGGCGAGGATGATAAACAGCAGGTTATTCCCAGTGTTGAGCGACGCGATGGCAATCAAAACGATGATGGCCAAGTAGACGCCACCCTCGCGCGTCAGCTCGTACTCGACGCGCGCTCCTCCAAAACTCCTGCGAGCAAGATAAGGAACCACGCGGAAGGCCACAAAAGCCAGAAGCACCAGGGACGCCGCCGCGAATGCCGCTCCCATCTCATAGTGCCCGTCTCCGCCGAGGTCACTGGCATAAAGCGCAAAGCAAAAAGCAGTGGCTAAAGCGGCGATCGCCGTAACAAAGAGCTGCCAGGAGCGCTGCCGGTTGAATTGAGAAGCGCCTTTATTGCTGGTGGCAAGACCGGCGCGGTACGCAGGGGATGACGCTTGCATAAACATTGGTAGCGCTACAAGGGTACGGGCACCTGGTCCAGGATTTCCTGCACGATGGCGCTCGCGCTTCGCGGCGACGCGCTGCGTGAGCTCACCATGCAGCGGTGAGCGAATACCGGGACTGCCAGGCTTTTGAAGTCGTCCGGAATGCAGTAGGCGCGCCCATCGAGCAGCGCCATCGCCTGCGCCGCACGATGAAGCGATAGGGATCCGCGAGGACTGACTCCAAGCGCGATTTGATCGTGGTGGCGTGTGCGTTCGACGATGGCGACCATGTAATTAAGCAGGGCTTCATCCACAGACACCCGCCGCACCGCTTGTTGAATGCCGATGGCCTCCTCCGCGCTCATCACGGGCGCCATTTCCGCGAGCGGATCTGAGAGCGACGAGCTGCGCAGGATTTCCTTTTCGCTTTCGCTCGATGGATAGCCGATCTCAACGCGCATGAGGAAGCGGTCAAGCTGCGACTCGGGTATAGGAAACGTACCGTGATGCTCTACGGGATTCTGGGTTGCAATCACCATGAAAGGTTGAGGTAGTGAATGCGTATAATTATCAACGGTCACTTGCGTTTCGTTCATGGCCTCGAGCAGCGCGCTTTGCGTCTTGGGCGTTGTCCGGTTGATCTCGTCGGCAAGCACGATCTGAGCAAAAACCGGCCCCGGCCGGAACTCAAACTGCTGGCTTTGCGGGTTAAAGACGCTTACGCCGATCACGTCTGACGGGAGCATATCGGATGTGAACTGGATGCGCTGAAACGTACACCCGAAGGAGCGGGCAAGCGCGCGGGCCAAGGTTGTCTTCCCCACGCCGGGAACGTCTTCAATCAACAGATGGCCTTGAGCAAACAGGGCGACGAGAGAGAGCCGGATGGCCTCATCTTTGCCGCGGATGACGGAGCCAATGGCTGCCTGCAGCCGGGCCAGCAAGCAGCGCGCCGCCGCGCTGAGCAGCTCAATCTCGGGCTTCAATGTTGTCGCCATATGGAATTTCGCCGGCTCCGGCAGCGGCCCGTTTCACATCGTAGCGGCGAGTTTACCTCACCAAATTGCACCGGAGAGCCGCTTCGCGCTCAAACTGCGCCATCGTTCTGCGTTGCGGCGGTCTGGACCGGGCCGGCAAAATCTGCTATTTTTCTAACTGGCAACGCCTTGTGCGCGCTTGTTCGCGCGACGGCCGTTTTTTCTTCCCATCCGGGCGATTAACTCAGCGGTAGAGTGCTATCCTCACACGGTAGAAGTCACAGGTTCGAATCCTGTATCGCCCACCATTTCCTCATGAGTTAACTCCACTTAAAGTATATCGGCAGATGTGGCAGAATGGTGAGGAATCTCCCGCCGTGACGTCCCCACCGGAAGACTCGCAGCTCAAACGATCTCCGGCGGATTCCGTGATATATTAGGCCGGTCGCTCACTAAAAATCATGCCTGCTAAAGTCAAATCAAAACGCGCCCAGGCTGCAAAATTGCGGAAGAGCGATTACACGGCGCCAGCCCGGCTGCGCACCATTTTTAGGGCGCTGGACCGGCTCTTCCCTCATCCCGAGTGCGCCCTCCTGCACGAGAATGCGTTTCAACTGCTGGTCGCCACCATCCTCTCGGCGCAATGCACGGACGAGCGGGTTAACAAGGTAACGCCGGCTCTCTTCAAGAAATACCCCACCCCTCAGGATTTTGCCGCCGTCCAGGCCGAAGCGCTGGCAGAAGATATCCGCTCGACGGGCTTTTTCCGCAACAAGGCGAAGAACATTGTTGGGGCGGCCCGCAAGATCGTTGCCGAATATGGCGGCCGCGTTCCCAACACCATGGAGGATCTACTCGTACTTCCCGGCGTTGCGCGCAAGACAGCCAACGTGGTTCTCGGCACGGCTTTCGGACTCGCTTACGGCGCGGTTGTGGATACCCATGTCCTTCGCGTTTCCCACCGGCTGAAGCTTTCGATCGCCAATACTCCCGAGAAGGTGGAGCAGGATTTAATGAGGATTGTTCCCAAGGCACGATGGATTTCTTTCAGCCATCAGGTCATCTGGTTTGGGCGGAAGGTTTGCCACGCCCGCCAGCCGCTATGCGCGGAATGCCCGGTAGAAAAGATTTGCGATTCGGCGGATAAGACCGTGTGAGGCAGGTTGCAGGGAAAGCCGGGCGTTGCTTGCCGTCAATGGTCCGCGAGCCGTGGGCGCGCGGCGGTTTGCCTCTGACGGTAGCCCATGGCGCCGGCCGCTGACCCCAGACGACGGACCACTCGCACAGTGCGGCCTTTGGCTAAAACCTGGCACCTGAACTCTGTGCCTAGCCTGGATTATTCATGAATGGTTAGGAGGGCGGGGTTTTAACCCCGCCGAAAGCTGGCATCGTTCTATTCCCTTTGTCATGCCGGATGAGCGGCTCGTTATAACG
>JBOGJT010000238.1:0-6492 GCA_050745065.1 Terriglobia bacterium | reverse complement strand
CGCAGCGCCCACCACTCTGGCCGCGGCCAATATTTACATCCCTCTGCAAACGGTTTCCGGCAACTACGCTTCGCTGCTCGCCGCCGGATCAGATAATCTCACCGGCGGATTTTTATTTACCCCGTGCTCGGAGTTCTTCCAGGGCCAGCGAATCTACGTCATTACCAATGGCGCCGCTCTTCCCAACCCAACACAGTTTGTCAATGTGAACGGCCTTGCCGGTCTCACCCCCGCCCCCCAGTTGCTCGTCCGCGGCTTGCTCTTCTTTGATCAGGCGGGCGGCGTGCTGGGTGGCATTCAGATTCCGCCAAACTCATACGTCATTATGGCCAATGGAGTTCACCAGCTTTGATGCGTGTGTAGTGTTCAATAATTGGGGGACACTTCGCTTCAATGGGTGGCGCATACAGGGCCCGCCTTGCGATAGGTGCGATCCTTGAAATCGCGCACCGGGGCAAAAAACGGCTATCTGTGCGCGGCGCGGATAATTTGTATGCCTTTTTCGTAGACGCTTCATGAGCGCGGTGGCGGCAGGCCGCCGCGTTCAGGCGCGCCGCTGGCCCGTGTCCGTGATAGCATCAATCATCACTGAGAAGGTGTGAAAAAAAATGACTCTGCCATGCTGAGCCCTTCGCCCGTCATTCTGAGCGCAGCGAAGAATCTCCGTATTTCGCTCAGGATAAACTCCGCGAAGCATCTGCTTTGTGTTGGAAACAAAACGGCGAGATTCCTCGCCTTGCTCGGAATGACATCGCTGGCCGATTTTTTCACAGCTTCTGAGGCTTGGACACTATGAAATTCCTCGTATCCGGGGCAAGCGGCATGATCGGGACCGAGATTGTGTCCCGTCTCACCGCGAGCGGAGGCGAGGTCATCCGCTTGACGCGCTCAGCCTCTTCTCCAGATGGGGCCCGGATTCATTGGAATCCAGAGGCGGATGAGGCGCCGGAGCTTCCAGAAATGGAATTTGACGCGGTGATTCATCTCGCGGGCGAGAACATAGCGTCAGGTAGATGGAACGAAGAGAGGAAGGCCCGTATCCGGGAGAGCCGCGTTAACGGCGCGCGCCTTTTGTCGGGCGCGCTCGCCCGCCTTAAACATCCAGCGCGAGCGCTCGTTGGCGCCTCGGCGGTAGGGTACTACGGTGACCGTGGCGATGAGATTTTGGACGAGGAAAGCAGCGCGGGGCGTGGATTCCTCGCCTCCGTCTGCCGCGACCTCGAAGCTGAAATCGCGCTGGCGGGTGAGCGGGGAACGCGCACCGTCAGTTTGCGGTTCGGCGTTGTCCTCAGCGAACGGGCGGGAGCGCTGCGCGCCATGCTGCGTCCATTCCGCGCGGGGTTGGGGGGAGCGTTGGGAAGCGGCCGCCAATACATGAGCTGGATCACCCTCGAGGATGCCGCCCGCGCCATCGAACACTGCGTGCGGACTGAACCTTTACGGGGTCCGGTGATTGGCGCCTCTCCTCAGCCGGTAACGAATCGGGAGTTTGTGCAGAGCTTGGGTAGAGTTCTCGGGCGGCCGGCCGCACTTCGCGTCCCGTCGTTTGCGTTGCGCTTTGCGCTCGGTGAGATGGCAGACGAGCTGCTACTTGGGAGTCAGCGTGTGCACCCCACCCAGATCCTTTCCACGAGGTTTGTGTTTCTCAATCCCGATCTCGAAGGCGCCCTGCGATCGCTCCTCGGCCGGGCGAGCTGACGGCGGGACGATGCTCCGCTACTCCCCAATGTGCCACACCGCATCACCGCTCTTGCACTGCCTTACGATCCCCTCGATGACGGAACTTGGAATATAAACCTTCAGCCCCATCCGAAGGGAGTAAATTTTCCCGCTGCTCACCCACCGGTAAAACGTGGCGCGCGCAAGCGGGATACCCGTGCGGTGGCGGAGAGACGTCCACGCGCTTCCTATCGTGAGCAGGGGGTCAACGGTTTCCGCACTCCGCGGCGCGGGCTCGGGTGTGGGTAGAATATTTCGTGTCCACGGTTGTAAAGGCACTGCCATGTTACCTCACTTTGCGGGATATCAGCCGAAATAGGTTAATCCTCAAGAAACGCTTCGCGCATCGCCACCAATTGACGCCGATCGCGGTTCCGGGAAGTATCCACTTCCTCGCCCGGCACGCCGAACCGGCCGCGGTCGAGCACCGCGCGCGTCGGCTGATACGATGAGAACAGGATGGGTTCACGGAATTGCCGGAGATGGTGGAGGCACTTTCCGTCACAACCCGGCGCCGCCGGAAACACGCACCCTCTTTCGGAACAACGCGGACTGACAGGCGCCGCAGGCTCGGCGGGTGGCTTGCGCATAGATGCGGCGCGCCACGTGAGCGGCGCCGCAAACGGGGTTTCTCTTGGCGCTTGACGCGCAACGGTAGTGACCGCCACCCTGGGAAGTCCGGAAGTGCCCAAATGACTGAGTTCACCTTGGCTTGATTGCATGGCTCATTCTCCTGTCTGCACAGCAGGATCGATCCGGCTCTGAAGACCATCGACGTGAAAGGGTTAACTGCGCGAGGGGGATTGAATCCGTGGAGTGAACCGCTTGTTTCAAGGGCCGGGGCCGGCTCGCCGTGGTAAGCGGGCGGCGTGGCTGAACCGAAAAACCGGACCGGACGTACTTGACTGAGCACAAAGGCGCCGCTGCCTTCCGGCCGCGGCGCCCACAATGTAGGCTAGGAGCAGAAGAGCGCTTGACCCGTGAAGATTTCTGATGTAGGCTAGCTTTGTCGTAGGTTGGCGCTCCGTTGGGAGGCGGCGTAACCGGCGCTTCGCGTTCCGCAAGGCGGCATTCCGGTAAGTGCCGGAGTCCGGGCAGCGTGTCGATGGTGTGACGGTAAAGCGGAAGCCGCGAGACGAGAATCGGGAGGCGGTCGAAACATCACTCGTAGCGTCAGTAGAGGCGATTGGATGCGTCCGCTTACGCGAGTCGAGGGGTATTGGCATATAGTATACGTCACTATATAGTAAACAGACGCCAGCCAAAAAAACCATGCGGATGATGGCGAACCGCATGGTGAGCGTTCCACAGACGGCTGGAGTTTTATGGATTCTGCGCCCTGCCCTTCCGCCCGTGGCTGAGAGGCAAGGACAAAGCTAGTCTAGCCTAGAATTGTAGCTCTTGTCAAGCTCTAATTTGCCCGCCTCGATCCGTCCACGAGGCGCGGCTGGCCGTCGGCTGGCAATTCCGGCAGGGAGGCAATGGAATGGCTAATTTAGATGTACCGAGGATGATCCGGCGGGTGCGCCTGAAGCTGGGACTGAGCCAGGAGGGGCTCGCCAGGCGGTTAAATGCCACCAAGGGCGCTATTCAGCACTGGGAGCGGGGGCGCAATCAGCCGGACTTGGCTCGATTGTTTCTGCTGCGCAGCCTCTGCCCTCCGGGGACTGAACGCAAGGAAGTAGATGGGCTGATCCGCCAACTTCAAGATCGGGTGGCCGTTGCGCCGGAGGGCCAACACGGCTCGGGAGGCCGCGCTGGGCGCCCGCGCGCCACCGGCGCGGGTTCCCCTATGCTCGAAAGGGAGAACTCGCGCCTTCGCCAGCAAATCGCGCGTCTCCAGGCCACCATTGACCGGCGTGCCGAGCAACTGCGCATCCTGGAAGACGTGGCCGGAGATCTCCAACGGCAGGTGGCCGAGCTTAGGGCTGCACAGCCTCGGGTCTTTGCCCGCGAGCGTGAGCCGGAGAGCGGCGCAACGGAATAGCGCCATACGGGCTCACGGCTGGCGGATCCTCACCGTTCGTATGCTGACCACGACCGGTGTACCTCCGGCGTCAGTACTGAGCAGCATCCGCAGATAACTGTTGGCGAGATGTAATAGTTGCGTGGCCTGCCGATGTTCGCGCATCTGGATTAAAAGCTCGAATGCTCGGCGCACCGAGCCCTCGACGTTGTTATTTGGATCGTTCATGTGCCTTACCCCTTTCCCAGGATTCGCCGTCATGCAACCCGGCGTGAAATCGTCACGCTGAGAGCCGTCTGTCTTGGCCCGCAAAAAGCCCGCAGGCGCCCTCGCGCCACGTCAAGCATCCACAGTCATATCATATTCATGTGTATATTGACAACATAGTATACAGAAAGATCAACGCTCTTCCCGGCGTTTCGCGCATCGAGATGCCTGGATCGAGTTATCGGTGACCTGCCACCCATTTTTATAACTCATGAGGTAATATCTCTCAGATAAAACACACTTGCTTTAACCCATTGATTATGTTACGGTTTGTGCTGTGCCGAGCGCGCGCAGGGTGGCAGGTTACAACGGGCGAAATACCTTCCGGCGAGTTTTTCTTTGGGGGGCGCTTCGTAATCATCGGCGTGCGCGCACGCGGCCGCCGTCAGGCGAAGATCGCAAGCTGCGCTGGTACAAGTCCTAAGGGTTGGCGAATAGGGCGAGCATGGAAGTTCGATTTCCGGAAGGGCCGCGCTTTCCGGCGTGGAAGATTCCGTTTCTACAATATCTAGTGGTCGTAACCCTGCTCGGGCTTCTCGCCGGCTACTGGCGCCTTCAGGTCACACACCATCAACAATACGTCGAAGCGTCAGAGCGCAACCGCACGCGTGACCTCCCGGTGATTGCGCCGCGAGGGCGCATCCTGGACCGCAACGGCCAGGTTCTGGTGGACAATCTACCCGCGTTCAGCGTACTTCTCTCGCGGGACGTGAAGCTCTCGCCGGACAAAATCGACGCAATTGCGCGCGGCCTGGAGCTTGATCCTGTCGAACTCGCGCAGCAGTTGCAGCAAGTGGCGCTCCTCCCGCATTACCAACCGGTGGTCATTAAGAAATCCGCCACCATGCAGGATGTAGCCTTCGTTGAATCTCACCGCACGGAATTTCCGGAACTGGATCTCATCCAGATTCAACAGCGGTTTTATCCTAAGCACACCGTAGCGGCCGCGCTCCTGGGCTACGTCGGCGACGTATCGGCCGAAGCGGTTGCCCGCAGCCACGCCCATTATCATCCAGGGGATGTTGCCGGCAAGACGGGAATCGAGCGTGAATATAACTCCATCCTATCGGGTCAGGATGGCATGCGGCGGGTCGTCGTAAACAGCCGAGGCCAGGAAGTGGGATCGATGACCACCATCGAGCCTCACCCCGGCCACGATCTGCGCCTGAGCATCGACTTGAACTTGCAGATGACTGCCGACGCGGCGCTGGGCGACCACAACGGCGCCGTCGTTGCTCTTGATCCGCGAAACGGCCAGGTGCTGGCGCTGGTGAGCCATCCGGATGTCGATCCCAACGAATTCGCCCATCACATCGACCCACAAGAATGGAAACAGCTCATTTCCGATCCGGAAAAGCCGATCATGGACAAGGCAATCCAGGCGCAGCTCGCTCCTGGCTCGGTGTTCAAAATTGTGATGTCCGTTGCGGGCTTGCAGTCGGGCGCGATCAAGCCGAATTTCACCGTTCTCTGCCCCGGCTATGTTAACTTCTATGGCCACATTTACCACGACTGGACGTTCTGGAAGGAGCACCGCGGCCATGGCGTAGTTGATCTTCACCGCGCCATCGTCGTCTCGTGCGACGTCTATTTCTATACGCTCGGCAAGCTGCTCGGAATTGACAAGATCGCCCACTACGCGAAGGAACTTGGCCTTGGGTCGAAGACGGGCATCGACCTGCCCGGCGAAGAACCCGGAATGGTTCCTACCCCGCAATGGGTGGAAAAACGGTTTCATCATAAATGGTACGCTGGTGAGACCATTTCAGTGGCCATTGGCCAAGGCGCTCTGGCGGTTACGCCCTTGCAATTGGCCGCGATGATCGGAGGCGTGGCATCGGGCGGTGTTTTCTACCGGCCGCACCTCGTTTTCCGGAGTGAGCTCGACAAGCTGGGCATAGATCCGCCACCCGCCGCTCCGCGCCGCCTTCCCCTTAGTCCGCTGACCGTTCAGGCGGTCACCAACGGCATGTGGGGCGTTGTGAATCAGGCTGGCGGAACCGGCGGGCGGGCCAGAGTGGCAGGACTCGATATCGCCGGTAAGACCGGCACGGCGCAAGTGGTGAGCGTGTCCTTCGGCCGCTCGGTCCACACGAAGAATTACAGAGATAACTCCTGGTTTGTTGGTTATTCACCTTCACCCGACCCGGAGATTGTGGTGGCAGTGCTCGTGATGCACGGAGGCGAGTCCTGGAGCTACGCGGTTCCGATCGCCGGGCAAGTCATCAAGGCGTACTACCAGGAGCACCACCCCCAGGATCTCATGCCGAGCCCGGGACCGAAGCAACCCGAGCTGACCAACCGGCAAGCACCGGAAAACACGCCGCGCGCCGTGACGGCGAGTGTGCTGCCATAAGGCGGCAGGGGGTTACGCCCTCCTGGTCTGAATGTGCGCGTTGTCTGCCTGCCCCGGGCGCCTAGCCTGGCTTATTCATGAACGGTTAGGAGGGCGGGGTTTTAACGCCGCTGAAAGCTTGCGTCGTTCCATTCCCCTTGTCTTGCCGGATGAGCGGCTCGTTGGAACGAGCCGCTCATTCGGC
>JBOGJT010000237.1:0-6711 GCA_050745065.1 Terriglobia bacterium | reverse complement strand
ATTCTCAGCCTGACGCTTTTTGAAAAAGTGCCCATTTTACAGGCCTTGGAAGCATCTGACTCCCAAGAAGATTTAGTCGCTGACCAGAACCAATTGATTCTGTTCGACTTTTAACCGGACAGCAGTGGTTTGTTATTAAAGAGCGTCATCAGTCAGCGATGAGCATATGGTGTAGCGGTAGCGTCCCCGCAGCCGGTTTTTCTTTTCTTTCGGCGGCAGAGACGCCGCCGCTACAGAGAGGCGAAACCTTGCCGCTTCGCGGCTGTGCGCGCAACTTTAGTTTATACTTCGGGATGCCGTTTTCACGCCCCACGCATCCAGGGGCCAGATCGAAGACGCTTCCGATGAAAAACCGCAGCGAGCTGGTGAAAGGTCTTGACGTATTTGGCGCGACGTCGGTTGTAGCTGGCACGATGATCGGCACGGCGATTTTCGTTGTGCCAAGCATTATGCTGATGCGCGTCGGCACGCCTGTGCGCGTGCTGGAGGTTTGGGCGGTTGCCGGCGCGTTAAGCCTCTTCGGGGCGCTCGGCTATTCCGAGCTTGGCGCGGCCATCCCGGAGGCGGGTGGAGAATACGTCTATTTGCACCGCGCCTACGGGCCGGGCATCGGCTTCCTCTATGGATGGACGCAGTTTGTGGTGGCCAAAACCGCCTCGATTGCCGCGATTTCCACCGGCTTCCTCTTATACCTGGCGTTTTTCTTCCCCAGCCTTTCGAGCCCATTCTGGCGATGGCACGCGGCGATTGGCGGGCGCCCGTTCACGTTGGCGCTAACGGGCATTCAGGCGGGCGCGGCGGGCATGATCGTGCTGCTCTCGCTCATCAACATTCTGGGCGTTGAGCGCAGCGGCGCCATCCAGACGGTGTTTACCGCGGCCAAAATTGCCGTGCTTGCGGTCCTCATCGTTCTCGGCCTCACGCTGGGGCATGGCTCGTGGTCAAACCTCACGTCGGCGCTTGGAGCGGGCGGAGCGGCGGGCGCCGCAATCACCGGATACGGCTTGGCCATGGTCTCTGCGCTGTGGGGATACGACGGCTGGAACAACCTCAGCATGGTTGCGGGCGAGGTCAAGAACCCTCAGCGCAACGTCCCCATCGCGCTCATCGGCGGGACGATTCTGACCCTCGCCGTCTACATTTTGGTGAACATCGCCTACTTTTACGTGCTCACGCCCGCGCAGGCGGTCGGCACGCGCACCATCGCGGCGGCGGCGGCGAAGCACTTCCTCGGTGGCGCGGGCGGGACGTTTGTTGCCGTCGGCGTGCTCATCTCCACCTTCGCCACGCTCAACGGCTCCATTCTCTCGGGCTCGCGAATTCCCTACGCGCAGGCGCGTGACGGTCTGTTTCCCGAAGCGTTGGCGCGGCTCCAGGGCCGGTTCCACACGCCGGCGGTGGCGCTCATGGCGCAGGCCGCGGTGGCAGCCGTCTTCGCCCTGAGCGGGCGCTACGAAACACTCTACACGAAGGCCATTTACTCGGAGTGGGTCTTCTACGCGCTGGTCACGGCGGGGATTTTCGTGCTGCGGCGGCGCGAGCCCGCCCTTGACCGGCCGTATCGTACGTGGGGATATCCCGTAATTCCGGCCGTTTTTGTTATCCTGGCCGTGGCGCTGCTGGTTGACACGTTTTTCACCAGCCGCTCAGGCGTTCTGTGGTGCCTGTGCCTGATCGCAAGCGGCATTCCTGCCTACTACCTATGGAAGCTCTGGAAGCGGCCCGCGCGTGTGTCATTCTGAGGAGCCGAAGGCGACGAAGAATCTGCAATTCAGAGATTTGAAAGGACAGCAGATTCTTCGCTGCGCTCAGAATGACAGCCAAAGAGTTTTTCCTGGCAACGGGCGTAGGACTCCCTGATGCCGATGACGGCCATGATGCGTCCGGTTGCACTTCCTTCCTTACGATAGGAGAAGAATAGATCGGTACGGCAGGACGTGCAGAAGCCGGCTTCCTGGATGTGGGAGGGCAATAACCCGGCGCTGCGAAGCTGATCGCGCGCAGAGGCGGCGAGGTCTAGGCAGAATCCTGACCCGGTGGCGCGATCGTGACCGGGGGGCATCATGGAGAGGAACGAAGGGCTTTGCTTGCCGGGCCCGCCGCCAGTCCGCTTTTTGAAGTATTTTGCGCTGTTCACGAAACGGGCGGTGAAGCCGTCCACGACCTCTTCGCCCACTTCGTAGCAGCAGGGGCGGATGCACGGCCCGAGAGCGGCGAACAGCCCCTCGGGCTTCGAGCCGTAAAGGCGCCGCATCTCGCCGATGGTTTTCCCGGTGACGCGCTTTAGCGCGCCGCGCCAACCGGCGTGAATCGCGGCAATCGCCCGCAGTTGCGGGTCTACGATTAGGATGGGGAGGCAATCCGCCGTGCGGATGCTGAGTAGCACGCCCTCCTCGCGCGTCAACATCGCATCGCCGCTGCATCTTTCCGGTTGAGCCTGGGGCGCGAACTCATATCCTGCGGGCCGGTATTCGAGCGTCCGTCCTTTTCCAGCCTCGAAAACTTCGGCCGAGTGAATCTGCCGGAGAGAGGCAAGCGAGAAGCCAGCCACCCGTAGCGCGTCGAAAAACACGCGGCGGTTCTTGACCACGGAGGCCCGCTGTGTGCTACCCGCATCACCAAGGTTCAAGCCCGCAGCCGGCGGCCGCCCCACGCCGCCGCGCCGCGTGCTGAAAGCGTGCACAAGCCAAGGCACTGCCGCCATGTTTGGAGACAGAAGCCACTCGAGACCATTTCGCTGCTGGCGAATGAAGGGTTGCAATCGCCAATATAACACGCGCGTTGAGATGACCCTTCTACGGATGCAGCAGAATCTTGCCGAAGAAATTGCGGCTTTCCATCCTGGTTTGCGCGGAGGCGGCTTCCGCAAGAGGAAACGCTGAATCGACCACCGCCTTAAGCGTGCCGCGCGCGATGTGCTTGAGGACCTCGGCAAGCTCCCACTTCCCGCCCATAAACGACCCGTAGAGTGCCCTCTGACGGCCGAACAGGGACTGAAGGTTAAGGCGCACGTGATGACCGGAGGTCACGCCGCAAGTGACGAAGCGGCCCAGCGTGGCAAGCGAATCGAAGCAATCCTCCCACACCGCCTCGCCCACGTGATCGAAGACTACGTCCACGCCTCGCTTTGCCGTGATCCGCCGGACTTCCGCCCGAATGGATTGCCGGGTGTGGTTGATACCTTCGTCCGCGCCGAGGGCGCGAGCCCGCTCGAGTTTCTCATCACTCCCCGCCACGGCAATCACGCGCGCGCCAACGAGCTTGGCCACCTGGATGGCCGCTGTGCCTACGCCGGACCCGGCGCCGATCACAAGCGCATCCTCGCCGGGTTTCAAACCTACGCGGGTTACAAGCATGTGCCAGGCGGTAAGGAACACCAGCGGCACGGCGGCAGCCTCATCAAACGTCAACTTGGACGGGATCGGGAGAACGTTCGATTCGAGCGCCTTGACGAATTGTGCGTAGCCGCCGTTCACCTTAACGCCGAGGACCGTGTACGACCGGCAGGCGCTGTCCTCCCCGCGCCAGCAGAACTCGCACTGGCCGCAACTGACACCGGGATAAAGCAAGACGCGGTCTCCGCGTTTCACGCGGCCAGCAAGCGCGCCGGTTTGGGCGACGACGCCGGAAACGTCGCTTCCCAGAATATGCGGGAAATCAAGCTTCCAACCCTCCACGCCGGCACGCACCCAGAGGTCGAGATGGTTCAGGGCGCACGCCTTCACCTCCACCAGAACCTCGTTGGCTTGAATTTGCGGATCGGGCGCGTCTTCGAACCTCAAGACCTCTGTGCCACCGTGTTCATGAATTCGGACTGCTTTCATGCGTTAGTCGCTCCGTGAAAGCGCCAAATGATGAAGTGGCGGATTAACGCCAACACTGTTCACTTAGCGGATTTTTCGCCGCGTGCGAAGATTTTAGCCACATGTCATTCTGAGCGGAGCGAAGAATCGGCTTTTCCCGTTTGATTTACCTGCAGATTCTTCGCTCCGCTCAGAATGACAGGCAGTTACTTCCGGCGCACGGTTCGCAATTGCAAATCTCATTTGCCGCGTGCTCAGGCTTCCGAAACCCGCTGGATACTCGCGCCTACGTTGGCCAGTTTTTCCTCGATGCGCTCGTAGCCGCGGTCGATATGGTAGACGCGGTCAATCACGGTTTCGCCGGACGCGGCGAGTCCCGCGAGCACAAGGCAGGCGCTCGCGCGCAGGTCCGAAGCCTGCACCGGAGCGCCGCTAAGCGGGGTTTTTCCGCGCACCAGGGCGCGCCGGCCCTCAAGGCGGATGTCCGCGCCGAGCCGCGAAAGCTCCAGGGCGTGAACAAACCGGTTTTCAAAAATGGTTTCGGTCAGGGCCGATCCGCCTTGCGCCTGTGTCGCCACGGCCATGGTTTGCGCCTGCATGTCGGTGGGGAATCCGGGATACTCCTGGGTCGTCACATCGGCGGCGGCGAGCTCCCCGGACCCCTCAGCTTCCAGTTCCGCCGGCCCACGGCGGGTAATCGTGATTCCAAACTCCTGCAGCTTAGAGATCACGGCGGACAAGTGGCTTGGCTCGACGTGATCCAGAAGGAGTTTCCCGCCGGTGATACCGGCCGCGGCAATAAAAGTGCCCGCTTCGATGCGGTCAGGGATAATGCTGTGTTCGGCGCCGTGCAAGCTTGACGCGCCGTGAATCACCAGGCGCGGTGTTCCCGCGCCCTCAATCTCCGCTCCCATTTTTGTAAGCAGGCTGGCCAGGTCTTCCACTTCCGGCTCCCGTGCCGCGTTCTCAATGATCGTTTCGCCTTCTGCCAGCGCGGCGGCCATCATCAGGTTCTCCGTTCCCGTAACGGAGATGGTATCAAAATTGAACGTGCCGCCGCGCAGGCACTTGCATCGCGCGTGAATGTAACCGTGTTCCAGGGTGACGACGGCGCCAAGCTTTTCGAGTCCCTTGAGGTGCAGATCGATTGGGCGCGATCCAATGGCGCAGCCGCCCGGCAGCGAAACGCGCGCTTCGCCAAAGCGCGCCACGAGCGGCCCAAGCACGAGGACGGAAGCGCGCATCTGCTTCACCAGCTCATAAGGCGCTTCCGGAGTGATGAGCTTGCGCGCCTGAAGCTTGACCGTGTTTCCAACTTTATCGTGCGTCACCGAGGAATCGACGCCCAGCTCGTCGAGCAGGGCGCGCATCGTGCCGAGGTCGCGTACGCGCGGGACGTTATGCAACACCACGCGCTGATGGGTGAGAAGCGTTGCCGCCAGCGCGGGCAGGGCGGCGTTCTTGGCGCCGCTGATGGCGACGCGCCCGTGGAGCGGCTTTCCGCCTTGAATGACGAATTTATCCATAAGATCGATCTGGCTCCGCCGAGTTACGCTTTCGAGCCACGCAGTAATGATGCAAGGCTCGCGCCACCGTGCAAGAGCCGCGCGGCTTGCGCGCTTGAAACCCCCTTCGAGACCATGATGAGGGCCACCGGCAGTTTGCCGCCCGATTCGCGGAGCGCGCGCGCGGCGTGCCGTGCGGTCGCTCCCGTTGCCTTCATCAGTATCCCCTCCGCGCGCTGGCGCAGCTTCTCATTCGTCAACTGAACGCTCACCATCAACCCCAAGTAGACCTTGCCCATGCGCACCATGCAGGCCGTCGAAAGCATGTTGAGCACGAGCTTTTGCGCGGTGCCGGATTTCATGCGGGTTGATCCGGCCACAACCTCAGGGCCGGTGACCGGAACGATGGCAACGTCGGCGAGGGCGCTTAGCGGGGTGCCCGGGTTCGAGGTCAGCGCGATGGTTTTCGCGCCGATGCGGCGGGCATAACGCAGAGCCTCGCAAGCGTAAGGCGTTCTGCCGCTCGCAGAAATTGCCATGAGCACGTCGCGGCGGCGCAGTTTGATCGTTCGCAGGTCGCGGACCGCCTGGCGAGTATCGTCCTCGGCGCCCTCGGCCGGATGAAGCATCGCCGCGGGCCCTCCTGCCAGCACAGCCGTTATCTGCGTGGCGCCGAACGTCGGCAGGCACTCCGCCGCGTCGAGCGCGCCCAGCCGGCCGCTTGTGCCCGCGCCCACGTAAATCAGCCGGCCCCCCGCTGCGAACGCCGGAATGATGATTTCCGCCGCCTGGGTGATTTTCGGGATCACTTTCGCCACCGCGCGAGCCACCTTCTGATCCTCGCGGTTGATGATGCGCAGAATTTGCGGCAGCGACTTCGTATCGAGCGTTGCGGAAGCCCGGTTTATTTGCTCGGTGACGGGCAGTCTTGGCGGCATAAAGGGTGATCGGCAATCAGCGATTCGCAAAAAATAGCTCCACGGTGATGTAGAAGCATCCAACCTAAGCGGGGCCAAAAACGATTTTACCAATACCAAACATAAACAGGTCAAGCATTGCCGAGCGGCGAGATTGTAAAAGCCTTCGCGGTCTGGCGGTACATCAGGCGCAAACCTCGAAATACGTTTCGAGCCCTACGACGAGGAGTGGGCCAGCACCGCGCGCATCGCACCCTGCCCGATCAATGCGCCATCCATCGAAACGGATCGCGATCCTAACCGTTTAACACTGCGCCAGCCCGGGTTGCGTCAGTATATAGCAACTCGCGCGCGATGCGGAAGCGAAACGGTGCGCTAGCCTGGATTATTCATGAATGGTTAGGAGGGCGGGGTTTTAACCCCGCCGAAAGCGTGCTTCGTTCTATCCCCTCTGTCTTGCCGGATGAGCGGCTCGTTATAACGAGC
>JBOGJT010000236.1:0-14662 GCA_050745065.1 Terriglobia bacterium | reverse complement strand
CCTTATCCGGGACGGGCGGAACTCCCCCTTACTCGGGCTGGAGTGTTGTCTCTGGGCAACTGCCACCCGGGCTCTCCATGAGCTCCTCCGGTGTGATCTCAGGTACACCCACAACCGCTGGGGCGTTCGTCAACATTACGGTGCAGACGGATGACTCAGCGGGCGAAACCGCGCAACAACTACTCAGCCTTTTGGTTGCGGTAACCGCGCCGGTGAGCACGTCAGGGACGCCGCTGTCTCAGCTCCAAATTTTGGCGGCGAATCTACCCCTGGCGGATCTTAATCAACCGTATGATGCGACGCTTAGCGCTGCAAGCGGGGCGCCGCCGTATACCTGGGCCGTGTCATCGGGAAGCTTGCCGCCCGGCCTAACGCTCAATTCTAACTCGGGTCAGATTAGCGGAAGTCCCACAAAGAGCGGCAATTTCACCATGACCATCACCGCGAGGGACGCAATCGGCGATTCGACTTCCGCAAATTTCTCCATAGAGGTTTTTGCGCAGTCATTGTCTTCGCCGCAGATCGTCACCACTGATCTGCACCTCGGAGACATCCAGCAACCCTATAACGCCGTTCTCACCGCCCTAGGGGGCGCGGCGCCCTACACTTGGACGGTGACTTCGGGCAGTCTGCCGCCGGGCCTCGCGCTCGACTCCACTTCTGGCCAAATCAGCGGGACCCCGACCCAAGGCGGAACTTTCAGCTTAACCGTCACCGCCAAGGATTCGAAGGGCGCGTCTGCCTCCGCCAATTTCAGCGTGGAGGTGTTCGAGCAGCCACTGGATGAGTACGGTGGCTTAATCAATATGCCTTCGCCGAACGGCGGAACAGGCTACTTCAGGGTAGAAAGATTCGGAAGCCGCTGGACGTTCGTGGATCCGTTGGGGAATGCCTTCTGGTTGTTTTCCATTTACTCGGCGTGCCCGGGTGGGCTCAATCCGTCTGTCATTCGGACCGGCTGGGGAACCCACTTGAATGAAAGATTACAGTCATGGGGCTTCAACACGCTGGGAGAGTTCACGAGTACGTGCGATACGCCGATCGGGGCGAATGGCAATGACATTTATGACATCCCGCAAATGCCGGTTATTATGATTATCGACGCGGTGCAGGACGCGATGTTCAATCCGCAGTCTGCAGCCGTCAATCTGCCTGAGGCCGTGAAGAATATCTCGGCGGGTGTTCCCAAAACCACCTGGACAGGCTGGAGGGGGCCGCTTCCAGACGTGTACGATCCGAAATTTGCCACTGGATACAACAATGAAGTGTCCTACTGGGTGCAACAATACACGGGTGGCTTCGCCAACAAGTCGTGGATTCTTGGGATCACCACCGATGACGCCGATAATCTTTACGGCTTCAAATCGGGGGGAAATGCGCCGGTGAATAACTACCCGAATCCCTCGTTCCTGGTGGCCACCGCGCAGTTTCAATATACGGCCGCGGATAACCCGGCGGGCGTGGCGTGGGTCGATCCGAAACTTTACAGCAAATACGCCTGGATCAGCTTCCTAGAGCAGAAATACGTCACGATCGCCGCGTTGAACGCGGCGTGGGGGACCGGCGGCTTTTATACATCGTTTGATGACGCGGGAGGCTACGGAACAGGAACGGGTGTCATCGATGAGGACGGGAGGCACGCCGCCTGGATGGGAAACGATCCATACATGCTTAACGGAACTTACACGGCCTATGGAAACGCGTGTCTGACCGGTTGTATTGGCGCCTCGGCCGGCGTGCAAACGGATCTCAATGCTTTCTTGTATCAGTTCGTCAAGGAGTATGCGACGGTGGCTGTGACGGCGATCCGGGCGGTGGATAAGAATCATCTGATCTTCGGCCCTGCGGCGATCAACAATTACGGCGCTAAGGCGAGAGACCAGGTATTGCAGGGCCTTTCCGACGGAGGGATCGATGTGTTTCAGTTCAACTACGATCCCGCGTTCGGGCCGATGGCGGGCAGCATGGCGGAAAACAATCAGAGCTACGACCTGACCGGAAAGCCCGCCTACATCTGGTATTCATTGACCGCCAATACCGACTCGACGTTGAGCGGCTTGGCGCCACCCTATGGCGAATACAATTTCCCCACTCAGGGAGCGCGCGGACAACACTACGAGAACGTGGACATTCCCAATTTCTTAAACGCCCAGGGTTCAAACGGCGATCACTACGTATTGGGCATCGATTGGTGGGACGTTTACGACGACCATTCCCAGAATGCCAATTGGGGCCTGATTACCAACTCAGACAATCCCTATGACGGGAAAGCGGCAAGAATCGCGCCCGGCGAGGATTCGTGGGGTTTCACCACCGGGGGCGAAGCGGCCGATTATGGAGACTTTCTCGACAGCGTGACGCAGGCAAACCTCGACGCTCTGCGCCAGATTGTGGCGGGCAAATAAACGCGAGCGCCGCTCAGACGCAAGGGCGCCGGGCGTTGGGTCTTGCCTGACAGGCACAGGCCGGCGGCGATCTGGCTGGAATGTGGTAATCTTGATTTCCAGGAGGAATGGGGACCATGAAGCGTCGCGATTTCAACCTCGATCTTTTGCGCATGGCAGGCGCGGGAGGGTTGCTGGGCCTCCTTGGCGAAACGAGTAGGGGTGGGGCCGCAGAATTGGCTGCAGCGCTGCCTTCGGCGGGGCCCGCCACGGGCGATTCTGCGGTTCCGGCCTCATCCGATTCCCGCCTGGAAGGCGGTTACCGCTTTTCACGTGGCCGGTGGGTCTACGTGCACCTCGAAGGCACGCCGGCTCAGATCGGCTACCAGCACGGCTATCTGCTTGCGCCCGAAATCGAAGACGCCTTCAAGACCGTGGTGCTAACAAACCTGCGCGGAACCGGAAAGGACAAGGCCTTTTTCCGGCGCGCCGCAAGGATGCTCTGGCCAAAGGTGGACCCTGAGTACCAGGAAGAAATAGAAGGGATTCACAAGGGCATGGCCGCGCGCGGCGTTCGGATGGAGATGGATGACCTGATCTGGCTCAACGCCATGGAAGAGTTGTCCGACTATTACGTTCCGTGGTACGACGCCCAACATAAAGTGGCCGAGGCGATCCCGATTAAAAGCCCCGGCAACTGCAGCGCATTTGTCGCGACAGGAAGCTGGACGCGGAACCATCAGATTGTCATCGCGCACAATTGCTGGACGAGCTATCTTCATGGCGAGCGATGGAACATGATTTTCGATATTGCTCCCAAGCACGGCTACCGTATTCTGATGGACGGCTTCCCCGGCGTGATCACGAGCGACGACGATTTCGGCATCAACTCCAACGGCATGATGATTACCGAGACCACGATCACCTCCTTCCGCGGGTGGAACCCGGATGGGAAGCCAGAGTTTTCTCGCGCCCGGAAAGCAATGCAGTATTCCTCTTCAATCGACGACTACGTTCGCATCATGCTGGATCAAAACAACGGCGGGTACGCCAATGACTGGCTGCTGGGCGATCGCAAGACCGGCGAGGTCGCGCAGTTTGAGTTGGGGCTGAAGGCGTGGCGGGTATGGCGATCCAAGGATGGCTATTACGTGGGATCCAATTTTGCGCGTGATCCCAAAGTGTTGGCAGAGGACTGCCCCGGCTATGATTCCGGCGATCTTTCGTCATCGCCCAACGCGCGCCGCGTGCGCTGGGAGCAACTGATGAGGCAGTACAAGGGCCGGATTGACGTGGATTTGGGCAAGCAGTTCATCTCCGACCATTACGATAGTTATGAGAAGAAGGAACAGGCGGGAGCTCGCACCCTGTGCGGCCACGGTGACCTTAGCGCCAGCGGTGTGAAGGTCTGGGGTTGGGGCCCGCATTATCCGGGAGGGGCAATTACCGGCAAGGTGGCCGACAGCGGGATGACGGAGCAGATGCGTATCGCGGCGCGCCGCGGCCACCCGTGCGGCGGCGACTTTCTCGCGGCGCCATTCCTGAAAGCTCACCCGCAGTATGCATGGCAGGCGCCGCTGCTGCGCGACATGCTCGCGGGCGCGTGGACCGATTTCAAGACCAGCGACAAGGCATAATGTGTGGTATGTTCCCCCCGCCGTGCCGCGCGGCGCCGTTACCTGGCTGCCAGCTTCTTGGCAAAATCCAGCAGGAAATTGCGGTCCGATTCCACCATACGGTCAAGCAGCGTTCGCATTTTGATCAGGAAGCGGGCCTCCGAACCCGCATCGCCCTCCGCTTCCGCCAATTCTTCCAGTGTTTTCCGTTCCGTGAGGTGGGGCGTTGCGGGCGCATTGTCTCCCAGATAGAACAGGCGGTACAGCGGCACGCCCAGCGCCGCCGCAAAACGCTCCAGGGTCTCAAGCGACGGCACAGTATGCCCATGCTCAACCCGTGAAATATAGCAGCGCAGCAGACCACTGGACTTTTCAATGTCTCCCTGCGAGAAACCCTTCTGCTCCCGAAGGCTTTTGATTCGTTCGCCGATAACCATACTCATTGGCTCCTTTTCAACGCGTGTTCCGTTTAAGCAACGGCTTGCAATACAACTGTCGTCTGAATCCGGCTGTTAATGAATGGTGCAACAGTACCGGTACGCCGGTACGGGGACCGGCGCGGGAACCCTCTTTGCCGCTGTCCCGGTTTGCGGTATGCTGCTTCAACCTCCTTGACGTGGAGAGCGGATGCTCGAGGGAAGCGGCCGGGTTAACCAAAGAATCGAAGACTCCCCTCAACGAGCTGGGGTTACGGACATTCGCCGCTGGTCGGTGATTGGGCTGCTTTTCGTCGCCTCGCTTATCAATTACCTCGACCGCGCCACAATCTCCGTTTCACTTCCGCTCATCTCCCGCGATTTTCACCTCAACCCTACCGAAAAGGGTGTTTTGCTCTCTGCCTTTTTCTGGTCGTACGCGCTGATGCAGGTGCCTGTGGGCTGGTCTGCGGACCGCTTCAACCTGCGATGGCTCTACGCCGCTGCCTTCGCCATCTGGTCGTTCGCGCAAGGGCTTGCCGGCGCCGCCCGGACCTTCGTATTTCTAATCATGACGCGCGTGATTCTCGGTGTCGGCGAATCGATTTATCTACCCGGCGGCACCAAAATCGTGACGCTTCTTTTCCCGCCCGAAAAGCGCGGACTTCCTTCCGGCCTCTTCGATTTCGGCACGCGCTGTGGCATGACGCTGGGCGTTATTCTTGTTCCCTTGTTGTTAATCCATTACGGCTGGAGGGTCAGTTTTGTCATCGTCGGCTTCGCGGGCCTGTTATGGCTTATTCCCTGGCTCGCCGTGGCGCCGCCGAGCTTGGGGGGCAAAAAAGAATTCGACAAGCCAATGAACGCATCCGATGGGCGTAGCGCCCCGCCTCACTCAAACGCCGAACCGGTTCCGGCGGAGGGGCGCCAAAGCCGCAATCCGGCGCATGCGTGGCGAAGGCTTTTTAATCGCGACTTGATCGGCATCTGCCTTGGCTTTTTTTGCTTTGACTACTATTGGTATCTGCTGGTCACGTGGCTGCCGGATTATCTGGTCACGGTGCGCCATCTGACGGTACTCAAGGCGGGGATATATTCCGCGGCGCCATTCCTGGTTTTTGGCGTCAGCGAGCCCGTGGGCGGCTGGATCGCGGACCGCTTGATCCACCTTGGGTGGGATGAAACGCGCACGCGCAAAGGTCTGGTCACGCTGGGCTGGCTCACGGGCCTGTGCCTTATCCCAGCCGAACACGTCGCCAGCGCGCAGGTTGCGGTTCTTCTCATCATGGGGGCTTCACTGGTGGGACTCTCCACGGGGAATTTAATTGTCATCCTGCAATGCTGCGCTCCGCGCGACGAGGTGGGGCTTTGGACCGGTTTCGAAAATTTGTTCGGAAATGCAGCGGGCGTGCTGGCGCCGCTTTTGACGGGCATCCTGATCAGCCGCACGGGATCTTATTCCCCGGGCTTTGACGTGGCGGTGCTGGTGCTTCTGGCCGGGTTGGTTTTCTACTGGTTTGTGGTGGGAGAACTAAAGGAGAAAGCTCCGAGTGTGTAACGCGCGCCAGATTTCAAATCTTAAATTTCAAATTCCAAAGCTCAGATTCTCAATTCCAAATCCAAGGCCTTGCGCTCCAAATTTCAAACCCAAAAGCCCACGCCGCAACCGCTGCGTCGCGGCGCCCCCCGCGCGTGAAGGCCCGCGCTATTCCCGGTCGTTCGTATCCAGGAAGGCGCGGAGTTTGCGGCTTCGCGACGGGTGGCGCAGCTTGCGCAGCGCTTTGGCTTCGATCTGGCGGATGCGCTCGCGGGTGACGGCAAAGCTCTGGCCCACCTCTTCGAGCGTATGCTCGCTGCCGTCGTCCAGACCGAAGCGCATCTTGATCACTTTCTCCTCACGCGGCGTCAGCGTTTTCAGAACGGCTTCCGTCTGCTCCTTCAGATTGATGTTGATCACAGCCTCGGCGGGCGAAATGACTCCGCGGTCTTCGATGAAATCGCCAAGATGCGAGTCCTCTTCCTCGCCGATCGGCGTTTCGAGGGAAATCGGCTCCTGGGCGATTTTCATCACCTTGCGTACCTTTACCACCGGGATGTCCATCCGCTTGGCAATTTCCTCCGAAGTGGGCTCGCGGCCGTATTCCTGCACGAGCTGGCGGGACGTGCGGATCAATTTGTTGATGGTTTCGATCATGTGCACCGGGATGCGAATGGTGCGAGCCTGATCGGCGATGGCGCGGGTAATCGCCTGGCGGATCCACCACGTTGCGTAGGTGGAAAATTTATACCCCCGGCGGTATTCAAACTTATCCACGGCCTTCATCAAACCTATATTGCCTTCCTGGATCAGGTCGAGGAACTGCAGTCCGCGGTTGGTGTATTTCTTGGCGATTGAGACGACGAGGCGCAGGTTGGCCTCAATGAGCTCGCGCTTGGCGATCTCGGCTTCCTGCTCGCCGGTCACGATGGTTTGGACCGTCCGCTTCAGATCGGGCGCGGTGATGTCGTAGGACTGTTCAAGCTCCACCAACCGCCCCTTCAACTGCCGCAGGTCCTTTCGCAGATCCTTCGCGCCGTTCGCGCGGCCGCCGTCGATCCGCCGTTCGAGCCGCGCGATCTCGCGGTCGATCGGACGCATATCCTCCATGGCGGAGTGGATTTTGTCCATCAGCCGCTTGTTTTCGAAGTGCGTGAAGCCGATGGACCGAATCATCTTCGAGATGAAGATGCGATGGCGGGCAACGGCTAGACTGTAACGCCGGTAATCCTGGGGGCGGCGGCTGCGGGGAATCGACTTGAGTTTATTGCGCAGCGCGGAAAGTTTTTTGCGCAGCCGGTCCACTTCTCCCAGCGCGGCAATCACCTCGCGCAATCGGGCCTGCACCTTCTCTTCGGTAAGCTCTTCTTCGTTAAAAACCACCACTTCCTTGATGGTGCGCCGGCCCTCCATCAAGTCCTTGCGGAGCACAATCACTTCATGAACCACCAAGGGCGCGCGGGAAAGTGCTTTCAATACGGCGATCTGTCCGCGCTCGATGCGCCGCGCGATCTCCACTTCTCCCTCGCGGGTGAGCAGCGGCACGGTGCCCATTTCGCGCAGATACATGCGAACTGGGTCGTTGGTTTTATCGATACCCCCCGGCGTGAGATCTAAATCGCCTTCTTCTCCCGCTTCGTCCACCTTCCCGTCGTCGTCCTTGATTTTGCGCGGTGAATCGAGGACCTCGATGCCGGCGTTATCAAACATCGAGAGAACATCCTCGAGCTCTTCGGCCGAGTGCACGTCGGAGGGTAGAAGGTCGTTCACCTCCTCGTAGAGGAGATACCCCTTTTCCTTGCCCATGTGAATAAGCTTGTTGACCTGATCGAACTTCTCGTCAAACGCCAAAGCTACGTCCTCCTAGGGTATAGAAACACAGGCATCCGCCGGTGGTTGGGGTGGTACAGAGCATCGAATAGTTTCGGTGATCCGGGTGAGGGAATGCAAGCGGTTTCTCCCCTTGTAGTATGATGTCATAACCTGTGGATAAGTTCTACCGTGCCAAAGGATTGTAAATCCTGCCCGCACGCGAGCACATAAGAGGGAGGCTATCATAAGCGCTTCACCCGGCTGGCGTGTTTTATTTTCAATCGTTTGGGCGGTTAGACGCCTCTCTGCGGCGTGCTCCTCGCCGTTGTTGCTTACGCGTGACGGAATTGGGCAAGGCTGCGGGTGATCTGCAGCTTGGCATCGAGGAGGCGGTTAAGCGTTGCCACGTCTCGATCCCTTTCGGCGCGCTCGATCGCGGCCTGCAGGGCCATCCGCTCGCGCTCCATCTTTCGCCGCCGCAAGGCTTGGCAGCAGGACGCCACACGCTCGCGATCGGGCGTCTGGCCAGTCGCAAATTGAAGCTCAAGGATCAAACGATGCTCTTCCGGTGAAAGAGATTCCTCAAGGCGATGAGCGTCCAGATTCCCCCCTTGCGCGTAATCCGACATGATCTTTTTGAGCAGGGCAGCCGTCGGCAGGCCCTCGCAAAGCCCCTCTTCAAGCAGCGGCCCGAGGAACTCCCCCGCGAGCTCGGGATCCTCAAGAAATGCCCGGGCGAGTTCCTTTTCCGCGAGGCTGACCTCGAGCGCCGCAACCTCCGGCGATACCTGTATTTGCCGCTCTCCGGTCTGCGCCGCGCGCTTCAGTTCTTCACGCAGCAAGCGCTGATCGAGGCGCAGGCGCTCGGCCAGCCGGCCGGCCATTTCATCGCGCAGAAGTGCGTTACTCACCTTCACGAGATAGGGGAGCACGGCATTCGCGGCGCGAACTTTGCCTTCCGGCGTGGTCAAATCATGCGCCGCCGCGGCGCGGCCGGTTAAATAATCGAGATAGGCGGGGGCCTGCGCCAGAAGGCCCTTATAAGCGTCAACCCCTTGCTTGCGAATGAATGAGTCGGGATCGAGACCGCCGGGCAGGCTGAGCACTTTAACTTCAAACCCCTCTTCCAGCAGCATCCCGAGCGACCGCTCGGTTGCCGCGATGCCCGCCGAATCCGGATCGAAGTTGACTACAACGCGGCGAGTGAAGCGGGCGAGCAGGCGGATCTGGTTCACCGTCAAGCTCGTTCCGCAGGACGCAACCGAATTGAGCACGCCGCCCGAAGCCAACGCGATGCAGTCCATGTACCCTTCGACGAGCACCGCACAATCTTGTTTGCGTATTTCCGGCCCCGCTTGGTGCAAATGGTAAAGAATCCGGCTCTTGGTGTAGATCGGCGTTTCCGGGGAATTCAAGTACTTGGGTAGCTCATCGCCGAGAGATCGGCCGGCCAAGGCCACCACTTTACCGCTCTCATCGGCAATGGGAAAAATCACACGGCGGCGGAAGCGGTCGAGAGGCCGCCTGTCATCCCGCCCAGGGACGACCAGCCCGGAGGTTTCCAGCAGCTCGGGCGAAAATCCGGCGCCGGCCAGATGCCGTCCCAGCGCTCCTCCTTCTGCAGGCGCGTAGCCCATGCGGAAATAAGCGAGCGTCTCACCCTTAAGGCCGCGATCCTGAAGATAGGCGAGCGCGGCGCGCCCTTCGACACTCGCTCCCAACTGCGAGGCAAAAAACTGCGCCGCGGCCTCGTGCATTTTCTGCAGAGTGGAACGCTCCTTAGCGCGCGCGTCGTCGCGACCGTGGCTCCAGTGCTCCGGCAGGCGAATGCCCTCGGATTCGGCCACTCGCTCGACGGCTTCAGGAAACGTGGCGTTGTTTAGCAGCATTACAAACTTGAAAACGTCGCCCCCCACGCCGCAGCCGAAGCAATGAAAGATCTGCTTCGTAGGGTGGACGGCGAATGATGGCGTTTTCTCCTGATGAAAAGGGCATAGCCCGACGAAGTTCGCTCCTTGTTTGCGCAGCTTAACGGAGGCGCCGATTACCTTGACGATGTCAACTGCAGCGCGGACTTCTTCGATGGGTTTCATACAAACGCACTCAGCGGTCAGCTTTCAGCAAGCCGTACCTCTGCCCTGAACAGTTAGATGCGAGGCGTGGCGCAACCTCAGTCATGTCGAAGATTCTCAGCCATGGCCTGCCTCTCGCTGCCATCGCGATGCTGGCCTGTACCTCCTTGGCCGATTCAAGGCGCAAGAATAATGTTCGTTGCCGGCGGCGAGAACGTCCCGGGCTTGAATTGTGAACGCACGGAATCCAAGAACGCGCGGCCTTTGGGACGCCCGTTGGACTGTCCGGCGGCAATCTGCGTGAGTAATATCAGCGCGTCGCGGATCTCCGAGTCTCGCACGCTGGTCACTGCCGCAAGACCGCCCGCTTCCCGCCGCTTGTACTCCGTCACGACCTCTCGGAGACGGTCGTAAAGATTACGCCGTAGGGGCTGAGCAGGCGGATGCTCATACAAGATGCCCTTCGAAAGCGTTAGATAAGTCTCGGCCAAGGCCTGGTAAGCGGACTCGACATCCGAATCGACCAGGGAAGGGTTTGCGGCCGCAGTCTCGCATACGGCGAAGGCGAGCTCCATAAACAGCGCTTCATGAATTTCGATCACGGAGCGAGAAACTTTCTGATCGCGAAATGGCATCTTTTCCCTGTCAACCACGCGCCGCTCGTCCCGATGCTGGCGGCTGGCGATGAGGTACGAACAGTCCGAAGGGCAGTCAATGGTCACCTCACGCTCCGTGCCGCAGCACACCGTGCAGATCGTTTCCGCCTTGGCTGGGCAGAACCGCCTCGCCTTATGCTTCTCACAAATAGGGCAAACCAAATTAATTCTCCGTGTCGAAGGAACCCTGCCAAGAGCGCCCTTACTCACCGCTGCATAGCGCTACTTCTCGTGCGAGTCCGCCCTCCCCAGTAGAGAACGCAGGCAAATACACAGGCGGTTGTAAGTCCGCGACGCCCCGTGTTGTAGCGGCGGCCTCTGGCCGCCGGTCTTAACGACTAAAAACCCGCGGCCAGAGGCTGCCGCTACAGTAAATGGCGGCCCTCGACTGATATCCGCCCGTATAGCGAAAAGGCAAAAAAACTCCTTTTACCCAGGCTCTTTAAAGCTATTGATCGCTTCAATGAACGGGGGAACAATCTCGAAAAGGTCGCCCACCACCCCATACGTGGCAACCTCGAAGATGGGCGCCTCCGCGTCCTTATTGATCGCCACAATGGTGCGCGAGCCCTTCATGCCGACCTGATGCTGGATGGCCCCCGATATTCCCAGCGCGACGTAAAGTTTCGGGGCAACCGTCTGCCCGGAACTTCCAATCTGGCGGTCCATCGGCAGCCAACCACCATCACAGATGGGCCGCGAAGCGCCAACCTCCCCGCCTAAGGCTTCAGCTAACTTCCTAACCAGATCGAGGTTTTCCGGAGCCTTAATCCCGCGGCCGGCGGCAACAATAATTTCCGCCTGGGTTAAATCCACGGATGGTCTGGCTTCGCGGAAGCGTTCGCCGGGTTTGGTCCGGATGTCTTCGGCGGCAAGGTCAGCACGCACCTGCGTCACGGCGGCGGGCGATTTCGCGCGCGCGACCGAATCCTCCCGAAACGATCCAGCTTGGAACGAAACCATCCAGGGTGGATTGCCGAGCGGCTCGACGTCGGCCTCAAACTTCCCCTGAAACAGCTGCCGCTGAAACCTAATCGTGGAATCCTGCTTACGAAAACCGAGGCAATCGCTCACCAGGCACGCCTCAAGCGCGGCCGCTAGCTTGGGCGCGAAATCTCTCGCCTGATACGTGTGCCCCATCACGACGTATGCCGCCGGCCGCTGGCGGATGAGCTTTTGCAGCGCGAGCGCATATCCGTCCGCTGTGTATTCGTGCAGAAGCGGCGATTCTATCATCAGGACTTCCCGCAGCTCGGCCGCCGCGAGCTCGGCGGCAAGCGCCGCCACACCTTCGCCAAGAATTACCGCCGCCGCGGAGCCGCCCCCGTCCGCAGCCAGGCGCTGGCCGGCCGCCACTGCCTCCCACGCAGAACGGGAGATCCTGCCGCCTTGATGCTCCGCGATAACGAGAACGTCGTTCGCCATGTCGCTCACCCGAAGGCGCAACCGCGCTGCGCTTGACCTCACAACACTCGCGCTTCATTTTTCAGCTTGTCGGCCAATCGCGCGGCAATTTCTTTGGGGGTCCCTTCGATAAATTGCGCCTGCGAAGCCTTGGCAGGCGCGTAAATCCGTGAGATTTTCTGTCTCGGTGCGATGTCCGCATGGGTCAACCCCAGCGCAGAGAGCGAGAGCTTTTGCACCGGCTTTGATTTGGCGCCCATAATGCCCTTGAGCGTGGCATAACGCGGCTTGTTGATGCCAGACTGAATGGTGAGCGCCGCCGGGAGGGGGATTTCAATCCATTGGAACCAGCCCGCCTCGAGCTCCCGCTTCACCCGCAGCTTCTGGCCATCGAATTCGATCTGCATGATGATCGTGGAATGCGGTATGCCCAGCAGCTCGGCGAGAATCACGCCGGTTTGAGCGGCCCCGAGGTCGTCCGATTGCAACCCGGTCACGATCAGGTCAGGCTTCTCGCGCCGAAGCGCGGCGGCGAGCGAGCGAGCAATGCCAAAGGAATCGAGATCCTCAAACGCCGGATCTGCGAGATGAAAAGCGCGGTCCGCGCCCTTCGCCAAGGCTTCTTTGATCGCCTGCTGCGCGCGCTCCGGGCCAAGCGTGAAGACGAGCACCTCGCTGCCTGAGATGCTTTCCTTCAGCCTCAAAGCCTCCTCCAGAGCGTAAATATCCGGTTCGTTGATCTCGTAGCTGATGTCCGTATGCTGAATCCACGTGGATGAGGCATTAAGGCGCAAAACGGAATCTCTCGCCGGTACCTGCTTGAGACAAATGGCAATTTTCAACGCAGCACCTCAACAGCAGAGACGGACGCAGATGGGCAAAACGAGGCATGGCCGCGGGCTATTCGCTATATCGTTTGAAGAGGAGCGCGGCGTTTGTTCCTCCAAAGCCGAATGAATTGGAGAGCGCATAGTCGATGTGCAGCGGCCGGGCGTGGTTCGGCACGTAATCCAGATCGCAATCGGGATCCGGGTTTTCATAATTGATCGTGGGCGGCGCGATCTGGTCGCGGAGCGCCAAGACGCTGAGACCGGCCTCGAGTCCGCCGGCGCCGCCGAGCAGATGCCCTGTCATCGACTTGGTGGAGCTCACCGCGAGCTTCTTCGCGTGGTCCTTAAACACGTTCTTGATGGCCAGCGTTTCGAGACGGTCGTTGTAAGGCGTTGAGGTCCCATGCGCGTTAATGTGCGCAACCTGCTCCGGGGCGGCCTGGGCGTCGGCCAGCGTATTAAGCATCACCCGCGTTCCGCCGTCAGCGTCTTCCGATGGTTGGGTGATGTGAAAGGCGTCGGCGGACATTCCGTACCCGGCGACCTCCGCCAGGATGCGCGCGCCGCGCCGCAGCGCCAGCCCCAACTCTTCCAGGATCAACATGCCCGCGCCTTCGCCAATCACGAACCCGTCCCGCTCGCGGTCGAAGGGGCGGCTGGCACGGGCGGGCTCGCAGTTGCGCGTGGAAAGCGCCCGCATGGCGGCGAATCCGCCCACTCCCATCGGCGTGATCGCCGCTTCGGCGCCCCCGCAAATCATGACGTCAGCGTCGCCGCGTGCGATAAGCCGGAATGACTCGCCGACGGAGTGCGCGCTGGAGGAACAGGCGGTGCACGTGGCCGAGTTGGGCCCTTTGGCGCCCCAGCGGATCGAGACAAAGCCCGAGGCTAGATTCACGATGGTGGCAGGAATGAAAAACGGAGAGATTTTTCTCGGCCCGCCCAACATCAGAGCGGTGTGCTCGCGCTCGATGACGTCAAAACCACCGATCCCGGAACCAATGAAAACGCCCGTGCGATGCGCCATCTCCGGGCTGAGCTTCAATTCCGATTGCTGCATGGCGAACTGCGCCGCCGCCATGGCAAATTGAATGAAACGCCCCATCTTCTTCAGTTCTTTTTTCTCTATAAACTGAAGCGGATCGAAGCCTTTCACCTCGCCGGCAATCGTCGCCGAAAAGCCCTTTGTGTCAAAGCGCGTGATCGAGGCCACACCGCTCTCACCGGCAAGGATGGCCTTCCAGGTCTCCTCCGTGCCCACGCCCACGGGGCTTACCAAGCCCACGCCTGTAACTACAACTCGTCTCGCCAAGCCTGATTCCCTTCGCTGAGAAATACTCGCGGCCGGTCAGTTCGTCGAGCTCTTCACGTGGGCCTGGATGTAATCGACCGCGTCCTTGACCGTGTGAATTTTTTCCGCATCTTCATCCGGAATCTCAATCTCGAATGACTCCTCGAAAGTCATAACCAGCTCAACAATGTCGAGCGAATCCGCGCCGAGATCGTCGATGAAGTGGGCCGTCGGTGTGACTTCCGCCTCGTCCACGCCCAGTTGTTCCACGATGAGCTGCTTCACCTTTTCGTCGATGGAAGCCATCAGTTCTTCCTCCTCACATGAAGTGGTCAGTCATTCTAACAGTGGCGAGGGACGAGTGACAAGTAAGCACTCAGCCGTCAGCTATCAGCGTTCAGCAATCATTCCTAGTCTTCAGCCCTGAAGGCTACGCCAAAATCAACGTCTCCCCGGTCAACGGCTCATCCGAGGGCTTTCTCGAAATTTCCTGTACCTCGGGAGCTAAAAGCTGACGGCTGAGTGCTGCATTAAGCCATGTACATCCCGCCGTTCACATTCAGACAATGCCCCGTGATATAGGATGCCTCATCGGAGGCCAGGAAGCGAACGGCGAAAGCCACATCGCGGTCTGTGCCGATGCG
>JBOGJT010000235.1:0-5964 GCA_050745065.1 Terriglobia bacterium | reverse complement strand
ACGGCGAGGTTCATCAAAATCTTCCATTGAGCGCCGGTCACGGGCATGACGGAAAGGCGCGGCATCCGCACTAAAGCAAAATCGGTGAGCGCCGGTTGTTTCTTCACCTCTTCGAGCGTCACCCGCCTGGGCAGCGCTTCGCGCGCTTCGATTTCAACCACGGCAAATCTCTGGTCTTCGCGCTCCGGATCAGGGTACGGTCCACTTACGATTTCCGCGAGGCCGACGAGGCATTTTTCCTTCCCGCTATGATAGATCAACGCGAGATCTCCGCGCCGCGCCGCCCGGAGATTCTTCAACGCAAGGTTGTTCGAAACGCCATCCCAGACCGTCCGTTTGTCGCGTCGAAGGTCGCCGAAGGAATAGCATTCCGGATCAGATTTGAACAGCCATTTGGCCGGCAAAATCCCCTCGCATTACGAGTTCGGGCGCGCAGACAGGACGTTGGACGCGTTGGGAATGAAGCCCTTCGGCGCGCTGACGTAGCCGGAGATGGTGTTCTTGCCCAGCTTGTTCACCACGAGCTCGAGCGCGCTTGGCGCGCCCTCCATGTAGAAGAACACCGGCTCATCAATCGCTTCATTCTTCCGCTGTGACACCTTGTCGTCAAAAAAGAGATTCACCGTAAACAGATTGTGCTTGGTGCTGGTCTTCAAGAGCTGTACCTGGAGAGAGCCAATTCTCTGGCGCGCCCGCTTCGTGACGTGGAACTCGAAATAGTCCCGGTCCGTGCGGTGAGCCAGAGCCACCAGCTCCGAGTGGGTGCGCGCGATAGCGCCGGAAAGCTCACCCTTGGCGCCGGTCAGAGCTTCCTTGGTGGCGTCAAGGTCCTTCTGCGTCCCCGCGATGCTTCCGGAAAGCTGGCCGAACTTTTGGTTTGAGGCGGATTGTAATTGGTTCACCTGCGTCGCGCTGGCTTTCTCTGCTATGGCGGCGTTGAGCTGGTGCACGGATTGCTGCTGCTGCTTTTCAATGTTCGCGGCCAATTGGCGCGCCCGCCCCAGCTCCTGCTGTGTCAGTCCGAGGCGTTCCGCCGTCACCTGGAACTTGGCGCTCAGTTGGGCGTAACGCTCGTCCGAGGAATCGGCTCGGTGAGTCAACGAGTTGATCTGCTCTGCCTGCGCGGTGAGGAGATTCGAGAACTTGGCGCGCTGGGTCAGCGCCAAAATCAAAGCGACCACAGCCACGACGAGAAGAATGCCCAACAGCCACTTCACCCAGCCGCCGGAGGGAGCGGCGGGATTTGGATTTGGAACGTACACGTACTGAGGCGGAGGAGGGGCTGGGCGATAAGCGGGTTCCTGCGCACCCGCCGGCTGATACGGGCGCGCCGGTTCCTCGTAGCCGCCGACTGCCGTGCCGGTGGGTGGCGCGGGCGCGGGAGGTGGTTGCACAGGGCGCCCAAAGCTTACCGATGGCGCCTGCGGAGGACTGTAAGGCGGATTGCTCTCTCCCGTCCGCTGCGCTTCGGACGGCCTCTGCTCCGTTGGTTGTTGTCGCCGCTGCGGCTGAACCGGAACATCGTCCAGTCCAAACATGGCATTGGCAGCGTTGTGCGGTTTCTTCGTGTCAGACATTGTTGCCTCTTTCGCTCAAATTGGCGCGTCCCGGACCGTCCCGGTTAGGTCTTCGCAAGTATAATCAATCAGATGCCGCTTTTGCCGTAAAAGTTTGATCGGACCCGGCGGCGGCTATTCGCGGTAGCGGCAGGTGTAGCGGCGGCCTCTAGCCGCCCGTCTTTACCATGAATAACCGGCGGCCAGAGGCCGCCGCTACAGATGATAGATACACGGCCCCGATTTGAACTCATGATTAACCGCCGGCGGGTTTGCCTGGGCGAGCGGACGCTGATCGCGGGTGTGATCAACGTGACGCCCGACTCGTTTTCAGACGGGGGCAGTTTCTTCGACTGCCGCGCTGCTGTCCGCCACGCACTCGAACTGGCTCGTGCGGGCGCAGACTGGCTTGACGTGGGGGGCGAATCGACGCGCCCCGGCGCCCGCCCCGTGACAGCAGAGGAAGAATTACGGCGCGTCCTGCCGGTGATTGCCGGCATTCGCAAGCACCTTCCGATGGTTCCGATTTCCATTGACACCACCAAGGGCGTTGTGGCCGAGCAAGCCATCCGGACAGGTGCAAGTGTGGTCAATGACGTGAGCGGGCTCCGGTTTGACGCGTCCATGGCCGGCATCATCCGCCGCTACCGCGTTCCGCTCGTGCTCATGCACCTGCGCGGCAGGCCCGCGACCATGCAGCAGAAGCCGTTTGCTCGCTCCATCTCGGTCTCCGTGCGCCGCGGCCTGGCCCGGTCCGTTCAGCGAGCACTGTCTCTCGGCGTCCGGCGCTCGCAGCTCATCATCGATCCGGGGTTGGGATTCGGGAAGACACGCCGGCAGAATTTCGAGCTGATCGCCCGGCTTGCCATCCTGCGCCGCTTCCGCTTGCCGGTTATGGTGGGAACATCGCGGAAGTCTTTTGTGCAGGCGGTGGCAGGCGGAGAGGGCCTCGACGCTACTCGCAGGCCGCCTTCACGCGCAAGCGCCATGTCCGCCTATTGGTCGCTTACCGGGCGGAACTTGCGACTCCGCGCGGAACGACGCACCGCACTTGATTTTGGCGATGCCGCGGCCTTCGCCGCCTCGGTTCTAGCCGGGGCCCACATTGTGCGCGTGCACAACGTCGCGGCCGCGCTGCCCGCCGCTCGCATTGCAGACGCCGTTCTAGCGGCGGCTTCTCGCCCATTAGAGTGAAGATGAGGCGCGACCCCGGCCGCCGCTAGAGCAAATGACCGGCTCTGACTTATGTCTCTCCGTGAAGCTCTTGATAATTTCGATGGCGGGGACGCCGCCGCGACAACGGCAGCCTGATTTAACTGCCGCAATGTTAGAATCAGAGTGCATGCACATGAAACCACAGCTTTTTGGGACGGACGGCGTGCGCGGCGTTGCGGGCAGCTACCCCCTTGACCGGGAGACGGTGGTAAAACTGGGGGGCGCTCTGGGTATGGTGCTCGCAGCGGAGGCTCAATCGCGCCGGCCTGAAGTTGTCATCGGGCTGGACACGCGCGAGTCTGGGCCCTGGATTGCCCGGGCACTGGCGGCGGGGCTGCGCGCCAGCGGCGCGACGGTGATCCACGCAGGTATTACGACAACGCCGGGCCTCGCGTTTCTCACCCGCCATCATGGGTTTGCTGCGGGCCTGATGGTTTCGGCTTCGCATAATCCGTTTCAGGACAACGGCATCAAGGTGTTTTCCGGCGAAGGCAACAAGCTACGGGGCGAGGTTGAGGTTGAAATCGAGCGCACGCTGCTGGCTTTTCCCGCCAAGGGCATCGAGGATCGGGAGATTGAAGTCACACCCAGCCTGCTCGATGAGTATCTTGACTTTCTGGAATCAATCGCGCCTGCGGGAGGCCGCGCTTCGAGTCTCCGGCTGGTCGTCGATTGCGGTAACGGCTCGGCCTCAACGGTGGCGCCCCGTTTCCTCAGGCGCTTGGGAATCGAGGCGCGCCTGATGTATGCCCAGCCGGACGGCCGCAATATCAATTTCGGCTGCGGCTCGCTATACCCCGAAGCCATGGCGCGAGAGACCCAATCCACCGGCGCGGACCTTGGGGTGGCTTTCGATGGCGATGCGGACCGCGCCATCTTCGCGGCGCCGTCCGGGCGCATCCTCGACGGCGACCATGTCCTCTTCGCAGCTGCGACCGATCTGAAGGCGCATTCTCTGCTAAAGGGCGGCGCGGTTGTCGGCACGCTCATGACCAACTTTGGGCTTGAAGTTGCATTAAGGTCTCTCGGTATCGTGCTTCAGCGGACCGCGGTGGGAGACAAGTTCGTGTTGGAAGAGATGCTTCGCTCCGGGATCAATTTAGGCGGAGAGCCCTCCGGACACGTTATCTTCTCGGACGTTTCGCGCGCCGGTGACGGGCTGGTTACGCTGATCGAAATGCTGAGGCTCATGGCCGCGGTGGGCGCCTCCGCGGATGATCTAGTGCGCGGCTACACGCCCTACCCTCAGCGTATCCGCAACGTGACGGTGCAGGAGAAACGTCCGCTGGAATCGGTCCCCGAGGTGGCCGGCGCGCTGGCACGCTGCGAAGACGACATGAAGGGACGCGGGCGGGTGGTGCTGCGCTATTCGGGCACCGAGCCGCTGGCCCGCGTGATGGTAGAAGGCGACCGGGCCGCCGCCGTGGAGCGCCACGCCGCCGACATCGCCGCGGCGATCGAAAAAGCGCTGGGAGTCCGCACTTGAGGCGGCATTCCGGAAAAGCGAGCCAGTCTCGATGAGTCATTCTCCCTTTAGCGTTCTCAAAGAGTGGAAGCCTGGAGATACGCGCCAACTGACGGAAGCAATCCTGAAGAAGGCACGCATCGACGGGCTCTTTGATTCGTATTCGCAGGTTTACTCACTTGATGGCAAACGCTGGAAGCTCCGCGACCAGGTAAGCCAAGCCAGTGGCGATACAATTTACACGCTCGTATGCGTGAATGAGTGATTTGACGACGGTGAGAGCCGCGAGGATGATGTGATCGCCTGCCGATACGGGGTGTGGACGAGGCTTGGAAGATCGCTGAAAGACTCTTTCCATACGTGACGTCATAGTTCAGCGACGTTCGACTCTGTAGAGGCCGCCGCTACAGCAAATGCGCATCGCTGACTTGTGACCCTGCGTATAGCTGTTCTTCTGCCGTGAAAAGGTGTCCACGTCACCCCCGCGGCAGCGGGGGTCCGTATGGATTCCCGCTTTCGCGGGAATGACGGCAGCCGAATTTTTCACGCGTCGCGGGTGTCGCGGAGCGACGTGAGAACTCCTCAGAATGACGTGATTTCGGAGTGTCTCAGCAACCGGTTGAGTGAGTGCTTATGCGGCTATCGGCCGATCCTCGTTTGCGGCGCTGCCACCTCCAAGCAACCCCGCATTTTGACGGGTCATCCTAACAACCATACCTGGCAAATAACGCTGAAGGAGGTCCCAGTGAATCCGAAACGATTTTTGTTGCCTACCTTGGCAATGGCTTTAGTTGCTTTCGCGGCCGGAGCGCTCGGCCAAGCATCCTCCGCGGCGGCTTCCGCTGCCCCGCAGCCGGGCGACGCGTTTGTGATCGCTGCCAGCACGCAAATCCCGCTCGAGTTGCAAAGCGGTATCAGCTCGCGCACCGCTTATGCCGGGATGCCTGTCTACTGCCGCACGCTTTACCCGGTTACGTTGAAAGATCGCATGGTGATTCCGGTTGGAAGCTGGGTGAAGGGTACGATCACCCAGGTGGAGCGTCCAGGCCGCATCCACGGAAAGGCGATGCTGGGACTGCGGTTCGATTCTCTGACCCTCCCGAATGGGGTGACTAAGGACATTAGCGGCGTGTTGGCTGGATTCGCCGGAAACGGTCATCAGGGGTTCAAACGCCAGGAGGGAAAAATCATCGGTGAAGGAACGAAGGGCAAGGATGCGGAAACGGTCTTGATTTCCGGCGCGGAGGGAGCGGGGATCGGCTCAGTGGCCGGAATCAGCGGGGGTCATTCCGGAGCGGGCGCGGCGATGGGTGGTACGGCGGGGGCAGTGGGCGGACTCATCTGGGTGCTGGCGACTCGAGGCAAGGAGATTGTTTTGCGCCCCGGAACCGATTTTCAGCTCGAAACCACCCGCCCGATCACTTTTTATCGCTATCAGATCGAGCCCGAGCCCGATCCGAACGGCCCGGTCTTTCCGAAGCGCGAACCAGGCCCAGCAATGTGAAAGGCTTTTCCGGGTTTGAAGCAATACTGTTCACCTAGCGGATTTTTCGCCGCGCGCGAAGATTTTAGCCACAGGTCATTCTGAGCGCAGCGAAGAATCTGCTTTTCCCGTTTGATTTACAGGCAGATTCTTCGCTCCGCTCAGTCTGTCATGTCGCTTCGCGACACCCCGAAGAATGAAAATAGGGTGTAGGGGCGCTGCTTGCCGCGCCTACCGTCTAAAGG
>JBOGJT010000234.1:0-1542 GCA_050745065.1 Terriglobia bacterium | reverse complement strand
CGTCAGGCCAAGAGGTGTGTCAATGCTGCCCATCTCCCTGTAGCCATGCACGTGCATGTTGTCGTGATTGGCGCGGCGGTAGGCCAGCTTGTGGATGAGCGCGGGATATCCGTGGAAGTTGAAGATGACGGGCTTATCGGTTGTAAATAGCGAATCGAAGTCGCGGTCTGGCAGTCCGTGCGGGTGGCTCGTTGCAGGTTCGAGCTTGAACAGATCAACCACGTTGACGAAACGAATCTTCAGATCAGGGAACTTCTCGCGCAATATGGCGGTTGCAGCAAGGGCTTCCATCGTTGCCACATCGCCCGCACATGCCATCACTGCGTCGGGCTCGCCGCCCTGGTCATTGCTGGCCCAAGGCCAGATGCCAATACCCTTTTCGCAATGCCGGATGGCAGCATCCATCTCCAGATATTGCAGGTGAGGCTGCTTATCCGCGACGATCACGTTCACATAATCGACGCTGCGTAAACAATGGTCCGCCGTGCTCAGAAGGCAGTTCGCGTCTGGAGGCAGATAGATTCGCGTCACTCGGGAGCTTTTGTTGGTGACCACATCGAGGAAGCCGGGGTCCTGATGAGTGAAGCCGTTGTGATCCTGGCGCCAAACCGTAGAAGTCACCAACAGATTCAAGGAAGGGAGGGAGGCTCGCCACTTGACCTCGGTTTTGCACTTTTCCAGCCACTTGGCGTGCTGATTGAACATGGAATCGATAACGTGGAAAAACGCTTCGTAAGAGGCGAAAAAAACGTGGCGGCCGGTCAGTACGTAGCCTTCTGCCCAACCCTCGAGCGTATGTTCGCTAAGCATCTCCATCACGCGCCCGTCCGGCGAAAGCTCTCTGCCATCCAAATCCTCCGGCTTCGTCTCCGCCAGCCAGGTTTTTTTGGAGGCTTCGTAAATCGCCTGAAGGCGGTTGGAAGCCGTCTCGTCCGCCCCGAAGACCCGGAAATTGCTCATGTTTCCCCGCATCACATCGCGCAGAAATTGACCGAGGATGTAAGTGGGCTCGGCTTCGGAAGCGCCGGGCGCAGGGACCGGAACGGCGTATTTTCGAAAATCCGGGAGGCGAAGGGGTTTCCGCAACAGGCCGCCATTAGCGTGAGGGTTGGCGCTCATTCGCCGGGAACGCGCAGGAGCCAGCGCCTTCAGCTCGGGGACGAGCTTGCCGTCCGCATCGAACAGTTCCTCCGGTTTGTAGCTCCGCATCCACGTTTCGAGCAGCTTCAGGTGCGCCGGGTTCTCGGCTACATTGGGAATCGGGATCTGATGTGCTCGCCAGAACCCTTCCAACTTGTGCCCGTCTAACTCCTTGGGGGCGCCCCAGCCTTTAGGTGTGCGAAGAATGATCATGGGCCAGCGCGGGCGGGCGGGTTTGCCGGTGCTGCGAGTTTCGTGCTGAATTGAGCGAATTCGATTGATGCACTCTTCGAGGCTGGCCGCCATTTTCTGGTGCATCAGCGGTGGGTCGTCGCCTTCGACGACGGTGAGACTCCAGCCAAAGCCGACGAAAAGACTTTGCAGCTCCTCGGATGTGATTCG
>JBOGJT010000233.1:0-9267 GCA_050745065.1 Terriglobia bacterium | reverse complement strand
CTGTTGGGCGCTGTGGGATTTGTGCTTCTCATTGCGTGCTCGAATATTGCCGGGCTTATTCTGGCGCGCTCATCCGCGCGCGGCAAGGAATTCGCCATCCGTATTGCCTTGGGGGCGCAGAGGCGTGACCTCCTTCGCCAAGCTCTCGTAGAGAGCTTCTTGCTTGCGGGCGGAGGGGCGCTGCTTGGTTTTTGGGGGGCTTACGACGGCATGGGAATCCTGCTGAAGCTTCTTCCTGGTCATCTTTCGCAGGGCCTCGTGATTCGAGTTGATGGGCATGTGGCGCTGTTTACGGCCGGGCTGACCATCCTGGCGGCCATCATGCTCGGCCTCCTACCTATAGGCCAGATGAACCGCCATCAGCACTTTGCGGCCCTTAAAGAGGAAGGAAGGTCAGCTACGTCCGGTCACAGCCGCCAGCGCCTTCGCGAAGTATTGGTGGTCGGGCAAATCACGTTGGCCCTGGTCCTGTTGGTGGGAGCGGGCTTGGTTGTGAAAAGCCTGACCCGCCTGGGGAAAGTCAACCCAGGGTTTGATCCCCACGGGCTGATGACGGGCTCAATCTGGCTTCCGGAAAGCCAATATAAGACTCCGGAAAAACGCGCTGCCTTCTATCAAGCGGTAATGGAAAGGCTCGAAAGCATTCCCGGCGTTTCCTCCGCCGCTGCCGCACTCCCATTGCCGTTCAGTGGCATCCAATCTTCTTCTTCGTTTGTAATCGAAGGGCGCATTCCCGGTCCTGGCAACCCCGGGCCTCACAGCGACATCGATTGGATCACGCCCGGCTACTTCCATACCATGCGAATTCCCCTGCTCAAAGGGCGGTATTTTGCCGATCAGGACCGCATGGGGACACAGCGCGTCGTCGTCATCGACGAAAATCTGGCTCGCCGCTACTGGCCCAACCAGAACCCCATTGGCCAGCGCCTCCGTCGCGGGACTCAGCCCTGGGCAACCATCGTGGGAATAGTTGGACACGTCGATCGATCTGCCTTGGTGGGTGACTCGGGCAAAGGGGTCTGCTATTATGCGGTCCTTCAGCAACCCCCTCCAGAGGTGTTCCTGATCGTAAGGACCCCCACAGACCCATTGAGTATGGGCAAGTCGATTCATGCGGCGGTGGTGGCTGTCGATCCAACGGAGCCCGTCTCCTACTTGAAATCGATGGAACAGTATGTTGAAGGGTCTCTCAGTCCGCAGCGGATCGCGGCAACCCTTCTCGGTCTTTTTTCCGGAATCGCACTGTTCCTCGCGGCGCTTGGGCTTTACGGGGTGATTAGTTATGGCGTAGCCCAACGCACCCGGGAGATCGGGATTCGTATGGCGCTGGGGGCACAACGAAGAGATGTCCTGCGGCTGGTGGTGGGCCAGGGATTGACTCTGGTCTTGATCGGGATAGGCATCGGCATTGTCGCGGCGCTGGGTCTGACGCGGCTGATGACCAGCCTCCTTTTCGGCGTTAGGCCGACCGACCCACTGACTTTTGTGGTGGTCTCGATCATGCTATGTGCTGTCGCGCTGCTAGCGTGCTACATCCCAGCGCGGCGCGCCACAAAAGTGGATCCGATGGTCGCTCTGCGGTACGAGTAGGATTTCGGAGTTTGGGGGTTTGCGAAGAGCTGGTGCAGCGTCCAGGAAATAGGCACACAAATAATCCGGGTGGCGCACACCTGGCGGCTTTTTGCCATATGTGCGGTTTCCAAGGGTCGCACATATCGCAGCACACGCGATGTGTGCGCGACCCATTGAAACGGGTACACTATTCTGTCTGCCGGGATTCAGCCTTGACCCGGATGGGGCTGAGAACGCTTAGGCCACTGAAGTATGAACGATAGAAGCCCTGGTCGCGTGTGAGGAGACGGTCCGCCTGGCACAAGGCGTGCGCGCCGATGAGGAAATCTGCCGCTACACGGGATCGCGGACCGCGTCGCTTCCGATAAGCCCTCCACACCCGGCCCGCCTCGATGGCCGTATCCGCGGTGACGGGGCTGAACCCGAGGCCCAAGCGACTCAGCCCATCCTCTGCCGCCGCCGACGATGAGAACACTCCGGCGGCTTCCGCCCACACCACCTCGCAGGCGACCAATGTACCCTCCGCAAGCGCCACGCGGACGGCGTTCGCGGAGGCTGGACCGAAGACGGCGTCCGGCCCGAACAGGTCCAACAGGATGTTGGTATCCACGGCGGTGATCATGCTGGCTTTTCGCCGCCGCGAAGCTCGTCCATGATCTCGTCAGTCCGGCGGTCGAGCTTCAGAATGCCATACAGTTCGCCGATTGGGTCGGCGGAGCTTCGCTTAGCCAGTACGACCGTTCCCTTGTGCTCATTGACTTCCAGCACCTGTCCTTTGCCCAAGCCTAAGCGCACCCGCAGCGCCTTGGGAATGGTGATCTGGCCTTTTTCAGAAACTGTGGTTTTCATACTTTAATGGTATGAATTCTTACACGCCCTGTCAAACCATCACGATGTTAGCGCTGCTGCCGCGGTAGCGGCGCTTTCTAAGCGCCGAAAAACCGGCGGCCGGAGGCGGCTGCGCTGCTCATCGCCACAAACAGCGTAGCCCGTCTCCCGCGTTATTTCACGAACTTCTTAAACTGCCCCAATCATTTTCGGACTCCCCGGCTGGACAAGCCTACCTCACTTGCACGGTCACGATATCGCCTGCTCCTACAGGGACCTGAACCCAGCTTGTCGCGTGGTCGAGAGGTTCTCTGCCCGGGCTGGCATTCACCGTTCTGCCGTCCACTGACAGTGTGCGATACGATCCCGGAAAAGTAGCCTGCCAGACGAGAGCCGGGCCGCTCTGATTGGTGAAGGTGGTCTTCCGCAACCCTTCATGCCGCACCGAAATCCCGTTATCCCGAACAGGCAAGTTGCGGATCTCGGCCCAAGCCGTCTGCTTCGTGAGGCGAGGCAGCGTTTTGACGACCGCCTGAACATAGTTCCACGGAATGAGAGGTGCGACGCCATGAAGAAGAGCGATCCGCGTATCGGCGGCCGGTCGAAGGAAATCCCGCTGCAGTGCATTTTGTGCCGGCGATGGCGCTTCGATACTGATTCCCATCAGGCCGGTGATGATCGCGCCTACAACCGAATACGATACCTCAGGATACTCCTGCCGATATCGGCCCTTGCGCGTCAGGTCCATGATTTGTGAATAGGCAACGTCAGGGACTCCGTAACGGTACAGGATCCCGGCATAATGCGACTCCAACTCCACCGGGCCGGACGGATTGGCGCGGATCGTGGCAAGCAGATCATTGAGCGCGGCCTGGGTTTTAGGTCCGGCGTCCGCAGCCCTGTAGTAAAGCGGGGCCATTCCAGCATGACCTTGCAGATGATGGTTTTGATCGAGGAGAGAATAAAAGCAGCGGGCCTGAGGATTCCACCACGTGCTGTTAATAAAGTCTTTTACTGAGGCAGCTTTTTCCGCATAGGCTTGCGCCCCTCTGAAGTTTCCCCGCAGCGCCTGAATCGAGGCGTACGCGCGGTAGGCGGCGATTTGCGTAGCCAGCAAATCCACGCCCACGACGTAATCAGAGCTGCCTTCTTGATAGCCCGGAATGCCCCGTGAGACCTGGAATTTGTCGTGTGGATTGAATTCTCCGCGGATGTTCATCCACCGCCCCCGCTTCATCACCTGGTTCAGTCCCAGACTCCATCGCTCGACGTAATCCGAGACAGTACGATCGTAGAAATTGAGAAAAACGGGATCGTTGAGATACGTCAGATCGCCGCTCCAAAGATACATGCGGTAGCAGGCGTCCAGGACGTCGAAATTGGCGGGAAGGTCATACCAGAATTCCGCATCGTTGCGGTAATCGGCGGGCGCCGGGAGATTGTAGCGGTTAATTTCCCAATAGCTGCACCAGTCCTTCGAGTCGGATATGTTCTCGGCGAACCGGCGCAGCATATTATGGGTGTACCCACTAAGGCCCAGGGCTTGCGCACCGAGGCATTGATGCGAAACGTCGCGCATGCAGAACGCTTCGCGTCCGGGCAGGGCGGCTTCATACCAGGGCCCGACCGGATCACCGTCGAAGGCGTAAGCCATCGCCTGCTGTTTTGCCCAGTTGAACGCTGCAGCCAGGCGCGCGTCTGAAGATTCAAACTGTAATTTTGACTGAGGCTTGTGGTAAACCGTTTGGGCCTGAGCACACGCAGCCAGCACAAAGGCCGCTGCCCAGACAACTGTGATCCGAAGCTTCACGGTCTTCTCAAAACATCAGTGTCAACCCGAACTGAATGTAACGAGGGTTGAGGCGGTCCGAGCTGATCGTGCCGAAAGACGATGTGTCCAGCGTCGTGCTCGGGTTCGAAAAATGAGGAATGTTGAACAAATTAAAGAAGCCAGCCTCGAACTTCAATTGCCGTTGCTCGGAGCCCAAGCTCGTGGACTTAGACAGAGAGAAGTCCCAATTATTGATTCCCGGGCCGAAAACGTGGCCCACTCCGGAGTTGCCGAAAGTATAGGCAGGTGGATCGGCAAAGCAACCCGTATTGAACCATTCGTGAACGGTTTTGGTCATGGATACATGGGTGCATGTGAGGTTCGCCGGGTTGCCTCCGCCGTTGTTATTGAGCAACGAAGAAGCCACGGTTACCTGCAGCGGCGCGCCCGACTGAAAGGTGCTGATCCCGCTTGCCGACCATCCGCTCACCAGATGTCCAACTACGCCGGACGACCCCGCCAGCCATCTTCCGCCTCTGCCGAACGGCAAATTGTAGTTGTAGCTGACCACCAGATTCTGTGGGATGTCCGTGTCCTTGAATCCGTTGGCGAGACCCCGGTTAAGGTTATCCAGGTAAGGGAAAACAATCGTGTCAGTGTCGTCGATGGTTTTGGACCATGTGTAAGAAGCGATCAGCGTGAGCCCGAAGGTCGTTCGCTTCTGCAGCTCGAATTGTCCTGAATTGTAAATCGAGTAGCCATCACCGTTGCGTTGGTCTACGGTCGGTATGTTTGGCGCAACGCCGTAGAAGGGCAGACGCGGGCCAACCGGGCCTGGACCAGGTAAAGCTTGGTTGAGCTGAAGATCGCGGTAAAGGCTCGTCCCGTGTGTTCCAACGTAAGCTGCCGTGAAGGACATGGTGTACGGCAACTGTCGTTCGACGCTGAAGTTCCATACCTGCGCTTCATCCTGCCGGAAGTTCTTGGAGATGAAGAAAACACCGAATCCCGGCGGCGGAGCCAGCGCTTGGCCGGGTGTTGTGGCTATGGTGATCGGCGCCGGCAGGCCCTGATTGAGACTGTAGAAAGGAGTGAAGGCTGTAGGGGCGTTCAGCACGGTAATGGTGAAAAGCGGAAAGTTCCGCTCCAGGGTTCCACCCGTTGCGCCAAAATTGTCTGGAAAATAACTCACTCCATAGGCGGCGCGGATGGCAGTTTTTCCATTATCTGGAGAATAAGCCAGCCCGATTCGCGGTCCCCAATTTCCGTAATAGGTATCTACGTTCGGGCTGCGGTTGCTGCCGGATGCCATGATGATCTGCCCGGTATTGGGATCGAAATTGCTCTGGCGATTGAAAGCCTCGACGGGCGAGGTGAAAAGATCCCAGCGCAAGCCGAGATTCAGCGTTAGTTTCGGTGTTATGCGATAGTCGTCCTGGGCGAAGAAGCCCGCAAAGGTCATGCGCACGCCCGGCCGCGTATTCACAAAATCCCGTTGCACCTGGGACGGATAGCCAAGCAGAAAATCAGCGAATGCATTGCCCGTGCCCGCTGCGCCCGCGTTGCTAGTGTAATTGGCATTGAAGTTGAATATTCCTCGCGGGTCGTCCTGCGCGTTGGTCAACGTCGATTGAATACGCTGAATGTCGGTACCGAACTTTATTGTGTGTTTTCCATGAATGACGACGAAGTTGTCAGAATACTCGAAGATGTTGGCGATACGCACCGCATTGGTCCAGCCAGGATCGCCTGTGTTATAGAAGCCCGGCACGTTGAACTGCGCAATACCGGAGGTATAGGCCAGCCCGGGAATATTGCCGTTCACGAGCCCCAGTGCATTGTTTTCATCAATGCCGTAAGAGTTCGCGGCGTCACTGGTGAAATACCTATTGAACCCGATACGAAACTCGTTGATCTTGTTCGCGGAAATGTTGCGGTCCCAGCCAAGGACTCCATTCTGGTTCTGAGAGTTCGAATAGGGGCCGCCCATCATGAACACGTTGCCCGGGGACGGGGAAATAAAATTCCGGTGGGCAAGCGATTCACGCCCAAAGATATGGTCGCGGCTCGAAGCTTCCCAGTCCACCTTCACATCGAATTGAGGAACCGTTTCCGTATTAACCGTATTCGTCACGTAATTGTTGGCAATGCCCGGGAGATTCGGGAGCGGGAACAGGTTCGCGACCTTCTGCGCGATCGGATTGATGTCGACGGTGGGGATGATCTGACCGGGGAAAAGCTGGCCCGTCGCGGGATTATAGATCGGCTGCTGCCCTCCTTCGGTCAAGATGCCCTGGCGCTGCAGCGGAGTAGGTACGGTAATCAGATACGTCTGGCCCTGGTGCTGCGACAACTGCTGGTAATCACCGAAGAAAAAAAGCTTGTTTTTGATAATCGGGCCACCAATAGCGCCGCCGAACTGATTTGACTTGTAAGGTGACTTCGATTGGGCGAAAAAGTCCCGGGCGTTTAGGGCGTCATTACGGAGAAAGTCGAATACGTCACCGTGCAATTGGTTGGTGCCGGATTTGATCACGAGATTGACAATGGCGCCGCCAAACGATCCATACTCGGCGCTCGGATCGCTCGTCTCAACCTTAAACTCCTGTATGGCATCCAGTGGCGGAGTAATGCTGATGAAGGCGTTGAGCGGCTCGGTGTTGTGGACGCCGTCCACCATATAATAGTTACCCGACCAAGGCAGGCCATTCACCACCGCCTGCGTTGGGGTGACAGAGCCAGCGGCGGAGGGGTTTTCGGCAAAGTCGCCCCAGCCGGCCTGCGCCGTGCCGGGCACGAGCGTGACCAATTGCTCAAACAGGCGGCCATTCAAAGGAAGGCTGTCGATCTGCTTCGCACCAATCACTTGCCCAAGATCTGACGTTGTGCTTTCCACCAGCGATGTTTGGCCGGTTACGGTCACTTGCTGGCTCACTAAGCCTGGCTTGAGCTTAAAATCAGCGCGAGTGGTCTGCTGGACTTGGACAACATTGTCCGTCGAGACTCCAGTTTCAAAGCCAGTGTATCGCACACGAACGCTGTATCTTCCAGGAGCGAGATTGGGAACGGTGTAATTGCCAGCCGACCCAGTGGTGACCACCCGGGAGACGCCCGTATCCTGATTTCTCACGGTCACGGCGGCGCCAGGGATGAATCCGCCCGAAACATCGGTTACGGTCCCAAGTAAAGTTCCACTTACCGCCTGTCCGAACGCGCCCGTGATCGACCAGGCGAAAAAAACCACCAACACCGCCAGAATTCCTGCCGTCGTCGTCTTTCGCATCGCGTCCTCCGTCTGTTATGATAGTGTAAGTTTTACTACAGCTTGCTTGAACCAGGTAGGGATACTACCGAGCGGACGGGTTTTCAAGTTACAAGGGGTTACAGATGCTACAACGCTTTCCGTCGGCAGCCGTTTCCGCCCGCTGATTCTTTGGGAGAGGCGCTTTTATCGCCGGAGTTGACGTGAAACCTCATTACGGCTCGACTGCTGCGGATCTTGAGCCGGCTTCGCCCGAGCGAGTGCGAGAGCACGTTGAAAAGATTGAGCGATCGAAGTTCTTCCGCAATGCCCCAGCGTTACAGCGGTTGTTAAACTTTGTAACAGCGGCCGCTGTCAGTGGGACCTCCGATCCTCTCAAGGAATACGCGATTGCATCTGAAGTCTTTGGGCGGGGATCTGACTATGATCCGAAGATCGATACGGTGGTTCGCGTGGAGATGCACCGTCTGCGGGAGAAACTGCGGGAGTATTATGAAGCAGATGGCGCAAACGATGCGCTCCGAATTGAAATTCCCAAGGGGCACTATTTACCTAGCTTTGACGTCCGAGGCTCGCCGACCCGAATCCCGCAGCGAGAGCAACGTAATTCCAGCGGCTCCGAGAAAGAGTTCCTGCAAACGGAAGCCGGAAAAGTAGACCGCGCGGGCCGTACCAATAATCCTCCTCGCTCCTGGTCTTCCCGCCGTGCCGCCGAAATATCGTTCGCGCTGCTGTTGTTTGCTTCCGGGGTCTTTGCCGGAATCTGGTGGGCACGAGGCGCCGATAAACCCAACTCCTCTGGCTCTCCCTCGCTGACGGGCTCCGTGGTTGCGAAGCCGGACCCTCGGGTTGAAGGATTTTGGCGCGACTTCCTTGGAAAAGATACCGCTCCGATCATCGGCTATGCCGACGCTGTATTTCTCATCGACGAGACGAATGACTTATTCAGGTTCCGGCGTGGCGCCAGCGACGCTCGGGGCGCTCCGGTTGATCCCCATTTAGCCCTTCGATTTGCTTCCAACCCGTTTTTAGTTTCGAGGGCCGGACCACTGTTTTACGAAGACGGCTATACCGGAACGGGAGAGCTGGAAAGCATTGCTCTGCTGTCGCGCCTTTTCACCGAGATGGGTGTTACCGCGACTGTAAAACGCAGCCGGGAAGTTAGCGTCGATGACCTGAAAGAGCACAGCGTGATCCTGTTAGGGTCGTCGTTTCAGAATGAGGCCGTAGCCCAGTTGCCCTCGGGGGGCGATTTCGTGTTCGACGATCCCGAGCCGCGCCGTGAACTATGGAGAGGGCGAATTTTGAACCTCCACCCGCGTGCCGGTGAATCCGCTTCCTACACCACCGAGCGAGACCCGGTGACTCAGGTCGTTAAAACTGATTATGCTCTAATCACCGTTAAGTCCGCCGTGCCCGGACGATGGATTGCCGTTCTTGGCGGGCTCGATACGACCGGAACCGAAGGTGCGACGCAGTTTGCAACGTCGAGCGTGGGTGTCCGGGAAATCGCCGACCGCCTCCAGTCTCTTGGCGCCAAGATCCACGCGCGGACACCTCCTTCATTTCAGGCGCTGCTGAAAGTTCGTCTGGATAACGGCCAGGATGTTCTCGGCGTTCATCTCGTCGCTGTCCACCTGATTCATCCCGTTGGAAACCGGGATGCAGCCACGGGACGCTGACCCAGCCGTTCACGGAGCGGCACTATGGTCGATAGCGTTCGGTCGGGCAAAGCCGGCCAAAACATCTGAGCGAGCTACAAGCGTCTTTCTATACACGGCGTCCTACGTAATTACGCATAGCCGAAGCAAGGTGTTATCGGGATTAGTCCAGA
>JBOGJT010000232.1:0-14420 GCA_050745065.1 Terriglobia bacterium | reverse complement strand
ATGTACTTAGGGCGAACCGTCTTTTCACAGGTGATGGACTTTCTGCCATTGGAGGAATTCCGCAAGTGCGTCGCGCGATATCAGGGCAATTACAAGGTGCAGAGCTTCTCATGTTTGGATCAGTTCTTCTGCATGGCTTTCGCTCAACTCACCTACCGCGAAAGTTTGCGCGATATCGAAACCTGTCTACGCTCCGTGCAGACCAAGCTCTATCACATGGGATTCCGCGGTGTTATCGCGCGGAGCACTTTGGCCGACGCCAACGAGAATCGGGACTGGCGTATCTATGCCGGTTTCGCCCAGGGGCTGATTCGCACCGCGCGGGAACTCTACCAGGGCGACGCCTTCGGGGTCGAGTTGGACCAGACGGTGTACGCCCTCGACTCCACCACCATCGACTTGTGCCTGAAGCTGTTTCCCTGGGCACGCTTCCGCAGACGGAAGGCCGCGATCAAACTCCACACGCTTTTGGACCTGCGCGGCAGCATCCCGATTTTTATCCGCATTACGACGGGAAAAGTGCACGACGTCAATATCCTCGACGACATCCTTCCCGAGCCGGGCTCGTTTTACGTGATGGATCGCGGTTACATCGACTTCGCTCGGCTCGATGTCCTGACCCGAAGGTCGGCCTTCTTTGTGACGCGCGCCAAACACAATCTTCGATTCGAGAGGCGCTACTCCCATCCGGTCGACAGATCTACCGGGCTGAGGTCCGATCAAACCATCTGCCTGACGGGGCCTCGCACAGCACAGGATTACCCCGACCCCCTGCGACGCATGGGCTACTTCGATCCCGAGACCGAGCGAAGGCTGACCTTCCTGACCAACAATTTTTCGCTTCCCGCCTTGACGATTACCCAACTCTACAAATCGCGCTGGCGCGTGGAATTGTTTTTCAAATGGATCAAACAGCATCTCCGCATCAAGGCCTTCTATGGTACCTCCGACAACGCGGTGAAGACCCAGGTGCGGACCGCAGTCTCGATTTACGTGCTGGTGGCAATCCTCAAAAAGCGGCTCAACTTGGGTCTGAGCCTCTACACAATTCTACAGATTCTGAGCGTGTCCCTTTTCGAGAAAATGCCTATCTCAGAGGTACTTACAGATAACGATCTCCAGAACTGGAATACACGTTCTGATAACCAATCGACTCTATTCGAGTTATAACCGGACAGCAGTGAGGTACTAAAGCTGTTCTGCCACCGAAATCCGCAGATCCCCGGACTGATGTGACTGCCGTACATCGACCTCTTACAAGCCCCCGGCTCTGGAGCAACGGGCGGACTTTGAGGTGAGTTCTCTATAAATCCCTCCTGCTTTTTTTCAGACTCCCGTTGCACTGGCCCATTCACTCATTTTCCGCCGCTGGTTCTCAGGAACGGGCAAGAACGAACTCAGGGCGATCCCGCTTATGTGTCCGACCCGGTGATCCCGGGCGTAGATGCCCAAGCCGCAGAGCCCGCCTCGATAACGCCCGAGCTCCTGGCCGCGAGCGGGCAGAGGAGAGAGCGGCTGTCGTGACCCGGGCAGCGGGGTCAAAGGATAGGGGCGGCGCGAGGCCGTCGAAACGATTGATGGTCCGAAGCGGGTGACGCGGCTCAGACCCCGGCTGGCTTCCTGACCAACAGGTATTGCGCGGCGACGCCCCGACCGTTCCGGTGACGGTAAAGACAATCGCCAATTAAGAAGGTCGCAGGGCGGAATGAGACAAGTGAGATAAATGAGACGGTTCTTTTGCAGCGCCTGATTGTAGCGCCAGCGTCTCGCTGGCAGCCGGCAGAATTCCGGTGTTACGACTCGCCACTAGGATGGCCGTGCTTCGGCTCTTTGAAAGGGATGCGGAAATTTGATCAAGGAAAGGAGAAAAACGATCTTGACAATCGAGAGAGTCATTCCAGAGAATGAAGGGCGGATTTGACTGAATGTAGAGAAACCGTCGCGAATTTGAATCTCACGCAGGTTGCTGAAAAACGCCGTTCAAACGGCGTAGCGGCGATTCTACATTGCCATATATCCAGCGTTCTCAATGACCGGATGACGGCATAACGCCACCGCTGCACCTTTTCAATAATCTGCTGCGTCGCGTTTTATCGAGGGAGATGAAATGGCTTCCAGTCCTTTGTATGACGTGATTGTGGTAGGCTCCGGGGCATCTGGGGGCATTGCGGCTTATGTCCTCGCCACTCAGGGACTCAACGTGTTGTGCCTTGAAGCGGGTCCGATGCTTGTGCCTGCCAGAGATTTTCACACTCACAAGTTCCCCTACGAGTGGCAGTACCGCGGTGATGGAAAGCCGGGGCAATACGGTGAATTGCCGCAAGGCATGGGCTGGAAAATCAAGGCATGGACCGATCACCTCTATACCATCCCTGATGAGGACCCCTACGCGCTGGCGCCCGGATCAAAGTTTACCTGGACGCGGCTTCGGGCCGTGGGCGGCCGGACGAACTTGTGGGGAAGGGGCTGCGACCGCTTTGGTCCGCTCGATTTCAAGGCCAAGAGCTTGCAGGATGGCTGGGGAGAAGACTGGCCAATCAGTTATGAGGATGTCTCTCCATATTACGACCACGTGGAACGGTTGATCGGCGTTACAGGCAGCCCGGAGGGCGTTTACAACACTCCGAGCAGCAAATATCTTCTGCCTCCATTCAATCTGCGCTGCGGCGAACAACTCATCAAAAAAGGCGCGGCGAAGCTCGGCATCAAGACGGTTCCAACCCACTTGGCGGTGTTGAGCGTTCCTTACGGTGGCCGCCCGCCATGCCATTTCTGCGGAGCGTGCAACTGGGGATGTGACGTTGCCGCCCGGTACAGCAGCCTTGACGTTCTGATTCCGAAACTCCTCCCTCGGAAGAATTTCACTCTGAAAACCAACGCCGTGGCTCACACCGTGACACTCGATTCTCAAACCGGCAAGGCTCGCGGCGTGACTTATATCGACGCCGAAAATAAGTCAGAGTATGAAGCTCGCGGCAAGGTGATCGTGCTCGCGGCATCACTCGCCGAATCGGTGCGAATACTTTTCAATTCGCGGAACCGTGGCTATCCCAATGGCCTGGCCAATTCCAGCGGGACTCTCGGACGGTATCTCACCGGTCACGTGGCTTTCAACAGCATCGAAGGCTTTTTCCCGCAATTAGTCGGACGGCCGACTACCGACGACGATGGCCCTGGCAATTCATGCCTTTACATTCCGCGTTACAACTACGGAGAAAAGAATAAAAAGTATCTGCGTGGGTGGCGCCTTGATTTTTATACCGGGTGCGGCATGGACGCGGGACCGGGCGCCTCGTTGCCGGGTTTTGGATTGAGTTACAAGAAAAAGATCAAGGAGCTTTATCCTGCTGGCTTTTCAATGGGTGGGTACGGCGAGGGTTTGGCCTTTAATTCCAACCACGTTGAAATTGACCCGGCCGGCTTGCGCGATCGCTGGGGAATCCCGCAAGTACGCTTTCATACAGACGCTGAATACCCGCAAGCCTTCGCCATCCTGGACGCCATGTACGGCCAGATCGAGGAGATATTGAAGGCTTCGGGCGCGGAGATTTTTCCGTACAAGAAGGTAGCGCCCTACCCGCTCGGCAGCGTGACGCACGAAGCCGGAGGATGCCGGATGGGGGATGATCCCCGCGTTTCCGTCCTCGACAAATGGAACCGCTGCCATGATGTTAAGAACATCCTCGTGGTGGATGCCGGATGCTTCGTGACGCATCCGGAGAAGCAGATCACGCATACCATCATGTCGCTGTCTTACCGCGCCAGCGAGCATTTGGCGGAAGAATTCAGGCGGGGCAACGTGTAGCGCGGTCTCGGCGGCAATGGATTGTAGCGCTGGGCTTTATGCACGGCACGCCGCCCTAAAGGGCGGCGCTACTTTATTCAGGAGAGTTGGGCATGGCATATCAAGTTGTGGGAAGACGGCAATCGTTAAAGTATCTGGGCATTCTGACTTCGTCGGCGGCGGGACAGGCTTTTCTGGCGGCGTGGCTGCCGCCTGCCGCGCGAGCGGAAGCATCGCCGCCTCGCGGCGCGATGGCGGGTATGGATTGCACGCAAGAGGCGCCTCCACAAACCGCCGCCAAGGGGCCCTACGCGCTTCAGTTCTTTAAGCCAGATGAGTTCTCAACGGTTGAAACGCTTACCGAGCTGATCATTCCGGCAGACGATAAGCCGGGCGCGAAGGAAGCCGGGGTAGCGCAATACATTGATTCCGTCCTCGCGGCGGCGTCAGAGTTTAAGCCCTCGTTGCAGGAGGCATGGACCAACGGGCTGGGCGTATTGGATCATCTCAGCCGCGAAAGCCACGGGCGACCATTTCGGGAACTTACCTCAGCGCAGCAGGAGGTGTTGCTGACGGCTGTGAGCTTGCCTGAGCGGGACCCCAGCGCCACGCATCCCGGATTTGCCTTTTATCAGTTGGTGAAGGAGATGACGGTTGAAGGCTTTTACACTTCGCGCGTGGGATTGATCGATACGCTCGAGTATAAAGGCTTGGCCGTTTGCAGCAGCTTTCCGGGCTGCACCCATCCTGAACACCAATAGCGATGCGTTGTGGCGCTAAATGAGGGTTTTATGAGAACTGAGCGCTGGTGTGAAACGATGATCTTATGGGCCGGGATCATCCTCTGTTTATTTTTTTCTGTCGCGGGCGCCCGCGGCGCGACTTCATCTCCGCTTTATGCGCGGGGGTACACGGTGATACCGCAACCCCAGGAGGTGCAGTTGGAGTGCGCTGATTTCGTGATTGATGGAGGATGGAGGCTGGCAGTAGGTAAGAGAGTGAACGCCACGGGTGTCGCCGTGGAAAGCTTGAAGCAACAGATGGCGGAGCGGTATGGCCTCACGCTCGCAACGGGCAAGAAGGGAAGCGCCGTCGATCTTGAGATTCTTCCCGGATCGGTTGCTATTGGCAAAGCGACTGACAAGAACAAGCAAGCGCTGGAAGAGCAAGCTTACCGGCTGGCTCTGAATCCAAAAGGGATTCGGATTACGGCGAATGCCCCGGCGGGTTTGTTTTACGGAGTGGAGACGCTTGTGCAGTTGGTGAAGCCTGCCAAGGGGAAGCTATGGTTGCCCGAAGGCGAGATCACGGACTGGCCGGAAGTGGAGCTTCGCAATATCTATTGGGATGGCAACCACCATCTCGATCGCGTTGACACGCTGAAGAGAGCGCTGCGCCAGGCGGCTTTTTACAAAATCAACGGATTTGTGATCAAGCTGAACGGCCACTTTGAATACGCGAGCGCGCCCGCTCTGGTGGAGCCCTACGCGCTTTCACCTGCCGAGTTGCAAGAGCTGACCGATTATGGCTTGCGCTACCACATCCAGCTCATTCCCTACCTCGACGCGCCCGCGCACATCTCGTTTATTCTGAAACATCCGGAATACGAGGTCTTGCGTGAATTTCCTGACAGCAACTATGAGTTGTGCGTCACGAATCCCGATTCATACAAGCTGCTCGACGGGATGTACCAAAATCTGCTCGACGCCAACCACGGTGTGAATTACTTTGTGCTGTCAACCGACGAGTCGTATTACGTGGGGCTCGCCAAGAACGCTCAGTGCGATGAGCAGGACCGAGCGAAACAGTTAGGCAGCGTTGGAAAGCTGCTGGCGGAGTTTCTCGCCAAGGCGGGCGGCTACCTGCACGACCGCGGAAGGACCGTGGTTTTCTGGGGTGAATATCCGCTGAAGCCTTCAGACATTGCTTCGCTGCCTTCCTACCTGGTGAATGGAGAGGTTTACGGCCCGGAATACGATCCGCTCTTCAAAGCCCATGGCATTCGCCAGATGATTTACACATCGACTGAAGGCGTGGAACCCTTGTTCCCGAATTATTACCTCTTGCCTCCGCAGGAATTGTTTAATCCACTTCGCATGAGAAGTGAGTTGGATGGAATGTTTGACCACATTTCGTTCGATAGCTCCAGAACCCAGTCGGATCTCATCGGAGTTTTTGTGGCAGGATGGGGCGACGAGGGCTTGCACCCCGCGACCTTCTGGCTAGGATACGCCACGGGCGCCGCTTGGGGATGGCATCCCGGCTCTCCAAGCCCGACGGAAGCGCGGAGCAGCTTTTACCGCTTATTCTACGGTCCGGGCGCGACTCAAATGGGGCGGCTCTACCAGTTGATGAGCACGCAGGCGGAGTTTTGGAATAGCAGTTGGGATATAGAGCCTTCAACCGTTCGCAAGCCCATTTTTGGCAACTCGGACAGGATATTTAATCCGCGGCGTCCTGCGAAGGACCAAACGCTGCCGCTTCCGCCCGTGCCGGAAGGCCCGTACTTGCGTCTGAGGTACGACTGGGGGCAAGCCAACGCGCGGCGGGTGGCGTTGGCAAAGAAATTCATGACGGGCAATGACGAGTTAGAAGATTTGATCCATGAAAACGTGAGACAAGCTAATTTCAATCGCTATAGTCTGGAGGTGTACTTGTCGATTGCTGGTCTCTACCGGCAGAACCTGGAAATGATCGAGGAAATGGCGGAAATCAACGAAAGCCTGAAGCAGGCGGAAGCAGTCGCCGCCGACGTTCGGTATGCGGACGCGGTCCAAGACTTGGACAGGGCGCTCGACCTGGCGGAAGCTATTCGCGATCAGCGCAACGAAGCCTTGCATAACGCGACCCAGACTTGGTATCAGAGTTGGTTCCCGAGGGTCGCGGAAGCGAACGGGCGCCGCTACCTTAACCAAATAGATGACGTCAAGGATCATCTGCCGGGCCGGACCGTTGATATGAGGTATCTGGTTTATCGCGAGATGATATCACCTATGGGAACGTGGTTCGATCAGGTTGAGACAGCGCGCAATCAGTACGCGCAGGCCCACGGATTGCCGGCGACGACGAGGGCACTTGATTGGAAGAATACTGGTGAGTCGGCTCAGTAGCGCCGCCGTCTCAGCGGCATTGTAAAAAAACAAGGCCAGCGAGGGTAGCGAAAACCTCCGTCTTTGAGGTCTGCGGCCTGTCTTTCGCGCGAACAAGCTTCGCGGGGATGACAGTAGAATAGATTGGCGACAACAAAAAGCGGGCAGCCGGTCGCGCCGCCTCGGCGGCAAAGGATGAAAGAGTGATCATGTGGCGCAGGTACGTTCTAGCGCTTCTGGCAATTGCTCTGCTCATTCCAATTCGGAGATTGGCGGCGCAAGCGCGTCCTGAATTGAAGCAGCAAGGCGTGGAAGCGCTTCAGGCGGGTCGTTTCGCGGCGGCGGCACGAATTTTTTCCAGGCTGGCTAAAACGAATCCGTCAGCGGAAACATATTATTTCCTTGCGACGGCTGAAGGCGGGGAAGGGAACTTCAGCCAGGCGATTCTCCATTTCCGAAAATCCATTCAGCTCGGCGGCGATACGCCGGACGTTCGTTACATCCTCGGCTTGGCGTATCTCAAGGATCATCAGCCGGACGCGGGAATCCACCAACTCGCGCTGGCGGTTTCCCGCAAGCCCGATTTTACGGAGGCGCGCTACGCTTTGGGGCTGGCCTTGCTCAATGCCAAGCAGCCGCGCGATGCTCTCTCCAACTTCGAGCAGGTACGGACCGCGTTCGCAAAAAATCCGTGGATGTGGACCAACCTGGTGCGCGCGCAGTTCGGCGTGGGCGATCGCAAAGCAGCGCTCGCGACGATTGATAGCGCCGCGTCAACCTTGCCCGAAAATGCGCCAATGCTCGCCGCGCTGGCGAACATATGCCTCGCTAACAATCAACCGCAGAAGGCGCGGGACCTTCTTGAAAACGCCAACGAGATTTCGCCTGGCGATAATCACCTCAAGCTGCTTCTGGCTCAGGCGAGCCTCCAGGCGATAGAGCCGGCGGAAATCATGGCGGTGCTGAAAGACGTTCCGGATACGGAAGGCGCGCCGGGAGAAGTAGCGTTCCTGAAGGCCAGCGCGCTGATGCTGACTCGAAATGCGAAGGGCGCGGTGCCGCTTGCGGTCGCCGCGGTCGCCGCCGACCCGAAGAACATCAAGTATCTCTCTACCTACGCCGAGATTCAGGCCCTCCAGGAAGATTACAAAGGCGCCTTGGCGAGCTTGAACAAAGCACGGTTGATGCAGCCCCATTCGCCGGACTTCCCCTATGAAATGGCGCTGGTCTACGTTCGGATGAAGCAATACCGCGAAGCCATCGCCGCATGCGAGGAAGCGGCGCGCCTGGATCCGAGCTTCGATCAAGCCTACTTTCTCGAGGGCGCGCTTCATTTGGATGCCGGGGAAAACGGCCCGGCATCCGAAGCGTTTCATCAGGCCGCAACCCTGAAACCCAATTCAGCCCTTTACCATGCCGCTCTGGGCGCCTCTCTTTTGAAGGCTGGAAACCTGGCAGAGAGCAAGAAGGAGTTGGATCAAGCCATTGCCCTCGATCCGAAGACGGTTTCGGCGTATCTTTGGCGTGCGCAGCTCTTCGAGCGGCAGAACCAATCCAAGCAGGCGATTGCAGACCTGGAAGTGTTTGTGGCCCTCGATCCCAATTATCCCGCCGCCTACCTGGAATTGGCTCAGCTTTACTCCGCCGAAGGCCAGATGGTCAAGGCCTCCTTCGCTCACTGCAATTACCAGCAGACGATGGCCAAGACCAAGCATCCGGACCAGACACCGTTTTTCCTGAACCAGCTTGGGAGCACCGTTTTTCGCCAAGCGCATACCCAAGAGCAGTAGCGCCGGGACGCTGGCGTGCGTTCCGATGTAGCTGGCTCGCATGAGGATATGGGCGGGCAGTTCGCGTTCCAGTGTCACGTTCCAAGTTTCTTCGATGGCGCTAGAATTCCATCTGACGCGGCTAGCAACTACTGAAGAGTACATACTATAGTGACGCTCTTCGCCGTAGTGGCGCTCTCTGAGCGCCGGAAATCCGGAGGCCGCCGCTACAATGACCGACGTCATAATATGTAATGCCCGATAAAAAACAAGCACTTACGGACTTTTCGTGTGGTTCCCAAAGACAAGCCAGCTGAGACATGAATTGAAAATGTGGTAATTGCATTTGAAATACTTTCACAAGGCTCTGAAAATCTACTTGACTTTAATCCCGACCTGAATATAATGAGGCGACGGTGGTCGCTGTTTGCAAACCTTTTTCACGTAAACGACAGGGATATTGGGCGACTGATTGTAGGGTCGGCTCTGAGGGCGGTGTTACAAAAAGCAGGTAGCGCCGCCCTTTAGGGCGGCATGTGCCGGGCTGAAGCCCGGCGCTACGCAACCATTGCGCCGCCGTCAGGGCGGTTGCCACAGCTGGGCGCTGGCGATACGAAGAGTTACGGAAATGCTTAACCTGGAGGGAGCATCATGGCTAATCAGAAGCGTGAGTTGCTTACAAAGATCTCTGTTCTGTTAACGAGCCTGGTGATCGCATTCGGGATGGCTGCGTTGCCGTGCCGCGCGCAAACCGGGACCTGTACTCTAACGGGAACGGTGCGCGACCAGAATGGAGGCGTTATTCCGGCTGCAGCCGCCACGCTGACGCAGACAGAGACGGGTCTAGTGCGGAGGACTCAGACGGTCAGCACGGGCAGCTACTATTTCGGCAACTTACCGCGCGGCTCTTACCAGCTCGTCGTTCAAAAGCAGGGGTTCCGGCAATGGAGGGGAAACCTACTGCTGGTGGTGGGACAAAACGCGACCGTCGATGCGGCTCTAACCGTTGGCCAAACGACCCAAGTGGTTCAGGTTAATGGGGCCGAGTCTCCCATCAACGTCCAGAGCGGCGCCATCTCAAACGTGATCACCTATACCGCGATCCAGGATCTTCCGGTGAATGGAAGGCAGATCAGCAATTTGTTCAGCATAACGCCCGGCGTGGAAAGCGGTGCAGCCCCGCGCACCAACGGCATGAAAGTCGGGTCCACGGCGATCAGCCTGGATGGAATTACCGAAGTCGACCGCTTTTCCGGCGGGTTCGTACGCCAGCAACCAGGTTACGACACCATTCAGGAGTTCCGGTTTGACACCACGGGCAGCGACGCGCGCTATGCGAGTCCTGGGGATGTCATCCTGCAGACGCGCAGTGGAACGAATCAGATTCATGGGACAGCCTACGAGTTTTTGACGGATAGTTCTGGCGGACTCGAAGTGCGCCAGATTCAGGATCAGCCCGGCGTGTCGCTTCCTCCGCTGGTTCGTAACGAGTTTGGGGGCAATCTCGGGGGTCCGCTCGTGATCCCCCACCTCTACAACGGCCGTGACAAGACCTTCTTCTTTTTCGATTATGAAGGATTGCGTAACAACCAGATCGCTCAGCCACAAAGCAATTTTGTCCCGACAGCTGCTATGTGGAATGGCGACCTTAGCAATGCAGAAACGACATCGGGACAACCTATCACGATCTACAACCCCACAACGACCGGGCCGGCACCCAACTTCACCCGCCAGCCATATCCAGGAAATATAATCCCTGCCAGCCAGATCAATGCGTTTGCAAAGGTCGTGCAGAAGTACACATCGCTTCCGACTAACAACACGAATCCATACCTCGGGCCGAACTTCATACAAAACTATCCGGACGATGCTTCCCAGGAGAACATCACGGCCAAGGTGGACCAGAACATCTCCGACAGAAGCCACCTCTCCGTCCGCTTGACTCGTACGTGGTCGAAACAGGCGGAAGAAGGCGGTTTTTACGCGAATCCGCCCGTGTCCTTACAATCATCCGGAATAGGCAGCAGCGATCATGAGAGCAATATCTACAATGTGGGCGTGGATTACACGCAGTCCATCTCCAACCGCTGGCTGAACGAAATTCAGGCGGGGGTGTTGCGGTCGTATACCCACTATGGGACGCTGGCTGACTTCACAAATTGGGATGCAGTCTTGGGCCTCCCGAACCCGTTCGGCGCCGGCGGCTGGCCATCGTTTGGCTCGTCCGAGGTTTGCGGGACCGCTGTCGGCGGTTGTATTTATTGGTGTGCGTGCAACGTTCACGTCCAAGCACTGACCACCGAGATGGTTCAGGATAATGCGACGTTTGTGAAAGGGAATCACACCATCCAGTTCGGTGGAAATCTGAGCCGGGAGCAGAACAATATCGAGGAGAACCAGCAGGCGCAGGGGTCGGATGGCTTCTCGCCTTCCTGGACCGCGCAGTGGTTGCCGGCAGACCAGGCGCCCGACCCGCTTTCCGGTTCTGGCTTTGCGGAGTTGCTCCTGGGTCTCCCTAATTACTTGTCGAATCAATTCAACCATGGCTTCTTCTACTTTCGCCAGACCAATCTGGGCCTCTACGTCCAGGACCGTTACCATGCCAGCCAGCGGCTCACGCTGAATTACGGCCTGCGATGGGATTACTGGTCGCCTTACAAAGAGCAGGGAAACCTGATCGATGAGCCAAACCCTAATAACGTGCTGACGGCGAACCAGGTGCTCACCGTGGGCAACGTGTCGGCTTCATCGATAGCGGGGCTTCTGCCCTCCGTGCTCGGCTCGTGGCAAGCGGTAGGTCTCACAACAGCCACCGCCAACTCGGTAGGGTATCCCTCTGCCCTTTTCCGGCAGATTTATCGTAACTTTTCGCCCCGCCTGGGCGCTGCTTTTAAACTCAACGATAAAACGGTTCTGCGGGGCGCATTTGGAACCTATTATTTCCCTATGCCCCTTAATCTGCTCTTGCAATCGACCCGCGTTAACCCGCCTTTCAACCTGCGGTTTGTCAACAACCCTTTCGCGCAGAATACTGATCAAACTTTCCCTTACGTCGCGGACCCGCTCGCGACCAATTACATACCCGCGACGTCGGTGCCTGTCACCGGCGTATGCCCGAGCTGCGTCGGGCCGGAGCCTTATGAGGCAACGATGTGGGAGGGGCAAAACTGGAAAAATGCAATGGAAGAAACTTGGAACGTGACTCTGGAACGCGAACTGCCCGCCCATATCCTCATGCGGGCCAGCTACATCGGAACGCACGGCATGGACCTGGAGCAGCCGTTTTCGATTGATGCGCCGGAATCCCGGTACAATTATGCGGCGCGCACGGGTCTGGTGCCGCCTTCATTCACCGCCCTGCTCCAGCAAAATCCTTTCTGGAGCTTGAACTCGTATGCGATTAACAATACCGGCTATTCCTGGAATAATTCCGCCCAGCTCCAGTTCCAGCGGCGATTCGCGAACGGCTTGAGCTTCGATTGGTTCTATACTTACTCGCGGGCATTGTCAACCGTCGACCCTAGCGGGGGCAGTCTTCCCGCCACCAGCATCAACAGTGCCGCCAGTGGTTCATACGGAAGCGCGTCCGCCGGGGGTGGGCCGATTGTGCCAGCGTCGTATCAGATCCTCGGAGAGCCCAGTGTGAGTTATGGCCAGCTTGAGAAGCTGGCGTACACCAACAGCACAACCATACCGCCCCATCGCGTCACGTTCGACGTTGTTTTCATGCTTCCTGTGGGCCGAGGGAAACAATTTGGCAGAAACATGTCGCGCCCGCTCGACGCGGCGATCGGTGGATGGGAGCTTTCGACGATCACCACCTGGAACAGTGGGTACTGGATGAACATCAATTCTGCATATTTCCAGTTCGGCAATCCCAGGATTCCCGGCGGCCAGCGCCCCACCCTTACGTTTGGCGGACAACAGTACCAGCTCTGGTTCAAGGGATCATTTAATCCGGCAAAAGCCTCGAACGTTTCCGGAGGAGATTTGTCGTCGCTCATTCCATCGAACACGGCAAATCAGGTGGTGCGGCGCGCCGGACCCAACTGCAGCGGAGCCTACGTGGGCCAGCTTGCGGTGGAGCTGGCGAGCGGTTGCTACAGCGCTCCCGCCGACTTCTATAACTACAGTCCAAGGGCAAACATTATCGGGCCTGGGGCCTGGGATTCGGATATCTCGCTCTTCAAGACGTTTTCGCTGGGCGAGCGACTTAGATTCCGGCTCGAAGGAGATTTCTTCAACGCCTTCAATCATCCCAATGGCATGCCTCCGAACGCTTCAACCGGCCTTCAGCCGCTGTTCGAGCAGCCAAACGCCGCCCGGTCGATCCAGCTCTCCGCCCGGCTGACTTTCTGATAGAACGGTTTGCCGAGGATGCCGCTCGTTTGATGCGAAGCTGTGAGAAATTCGCCTAGCCGGCTGAAGCGACGCTCGATGAGCGTCGTAGCGACTGATGATGCGAGACCGCCGCTACAGCCCGATTTTTTCATCTTCTGAGCGTTCTCCCCGCCCACACACAAAACAAAGCAGAACTTCGTGCCCCTAACTCCGCCCGGGCTCCGGCAAAACTACAAGACGCTGCCGAAAAACTCACCCGGCCTGTCATCCCAACCCCAGGAAAAGCGCACGGCGCGGAAAATGATGGCCGTGGCGGCCGCCACGACTTCGATCGCCGCGCTTCTCCTTATTCTTCTTTCCGCTTCACTTTCGTTTCCGCAAAGCCTTCCGGCTGCCCCATCCGCCGCCAGCCTCCATCCAGTTATCAATGCTATCGGGTCGGATCTCCGCGCCACTGAAGCAATGGACGTGATGCGGCATGTCTATTCCACCGACCGCTGGTTCAATTTCGAAAAGTTCGGGGAGACCGCGCAATACTTAAAAGGGGCCATGCATCAGGCTGGCCTGGAAAACGTGAAAATCGGCAAGCCTCCCGCCGACGGCGTGACGAACGCCGGCTTCTGGACCACGCCGCTCGCCTGGGACGCCAAGCAGGCGACGCTGGAGATTGTAGACCCGCCGCTGCCCGCTGAAACCCGCGCGTTTTGTGATGACCAGAAGGTGCCCACTTCACTCGGGGGATGGAGCGGCTCAACCCCGCCCGGCGGCATCACGGCGGAAGTGGTTGAGGTGAGGGATTGGCCCGCCGAGAAGATTGCCAGGATGAATCTGCGCGGCAAGCTGGCAATGACCGATGAGAACCCGGCCAACATCAAATGGGCGCTCGTCAAGGCGGGCGCTCTCGGTGCCACTTACGCCTCAAGTGAAAATCCTAGCCTGCAAGACGCTCGCCAATGGATGAACGCCTGGGGAGATTACGGCTGGGGGGTTCATCAAAGGCAGCGCGCCGCTGCTCTACTTCTCCATCACTCCGCGCCAGGCCTCGATGGTGTGGCGCCTCATCGCTCAACACGGTGCCGTCCGCGTGAAGGCGGCGGCGGAAGAAGCACCATTACGCCGTGCCATTGCCCTGAAACCAGACTACGCTCAGGCCCACTATGCCTTGGGTCTCATATTCGATCAAATGGCGGAGTGGCGCGAGGCGGGCCTCGCCTACGGGCAAAAAGTGATCTACTCGGGACCGCTTTACTCCCATTTGGATGTCGAGGGTAGAACCATTCGCTTGCATTTCACTCATCTCGGTGGTGGGTTGGTAGCCGCAGGCAGTGCGGGGTCGCGATCGGAGGGTTTGGAGATTGCCGGTGCGAACCGCCAATTCGTGCGCGCGGACGCCGTTATCGACGGCGATACCGTGGTGGTGAGGAGCGACTCGGTCTC
>JBOGJT010000231.1:0-4786 GCA_050745065.1 Terriglobia bacterium | reverse complement strand
CTAAGGCCGGGTTGGTGAAAACGGCCATGTCGTAGCCATATCCGAAACCGGGCCTGATGTGCTGAATACCGATACTGTATTCGCCTGTCATAAGATTGGCGTGAAGGTGGTTCGAGCTCATCAGCTTCGCTCAGAATGACAGCCAAAACGAGTTTTTAAGCAACTTGCTATGGGCGAGGGTGGGGAGAAGCCGCAAAAACGACCCATCTCCGGATTCACGCGGGAACGGCCGCAAGCTGTGGAGTAAGTTGCTTTCGTGCTTTGCGGGTCTTGCAGGGCGTGAGAATGTTCATCGAGATTTTCCTCCTGGATCAGGAGGGGTCAGAGGTGCTTGAAGAATGCATTTGCCGCTGCACCCGCCCGGGCCGTTCAAAATCAGAGAGGGAAATGTTCGGAATGAGACGACGTTGGGCTTGCTTACAGCCAGCAGCCGCGTTGCGCGGCCGGGTGCGCGCTAAGCGGTTTTCCGCGTCACCGGGAAAGCGCGAATTGCGATCGCGTTCCTATTTTGTTAAACTGTACTCTAGGCGGGGATGCCGCTATTGCTGAGTATTCGATATCCGCGCGAAGTTCGCCTTTAGCCCAGCAAAACAAAACTAAAGGGAGGGATTTATGCCAGGCAAAACATACCGGTTAGCTTACCTTGGTCTCATTTTGGCGACGGCCTTACTTGCCATTGCGCCCGCCTCCGTTCGCGCGCAGATCGCCACAGGCGGAGTTACAGGCACCGTCACCGATCCGACAGGGGCGGTGGTCCCGGGAGCCACGGTGACACTGGCGAACACGGGAACGAACGTGGCGCAAACCACGAAATCCACCTCAACCGGCACGTACAGCTTTACCGGGGTGCAGCCAGGGACGTACAGCCTGCGAGCAGAGGCGCCCGGTTTTAAGACGTTCAACGATCAAAATCTGCTGGTCCATGTGCAGCAGACCGCGACGGTGAACGTGCGCCTCGTCACTGGATTGGTATCACAGAGCATCACAGTGACGGCAGCGCCTCCATTGCTGCAGGCCGAAAGCGGGGCCATCGGCCAAACGATCGGGACGCAGGCTGTCAACGATCTGCCCTTGCAGACCCGTGACTGGGCTTCGCTCGCGCAGCTTTCCGCCGGCGTTGCCACGGCTCCGGTCGGCCAGCCCAGCGGCGATTCCGGCAGCTCCACCAGCGCCTTCTTCTCGGTTAACGGCGTCAACTTGTGGCAAAACGACTTTCGCCTCAATGGTGTTAACGACAACATTGAAGTTTACGGCGGCTCGTCGGTTGGAAGCAACGCGGCGGTCACGCCCCCTCCGGACGCCATTGAGGAGTTCAAGCTGCAAACCGGCGACATGAACGCTCAATTTGGGCACTCCACCGGCGCCGTGGTCAATGCCGTCATCAAATCAGGAACCAACCGTTTTCACGGGGATGTATGGGAGTACTTTCGGAACGACGCTCTGAACGCCAATCTCTGGTTCAATGACCTGAATCATCAGCCGAAGCCGGAATACCGGCAGAACCTGTTTGGAGGGACGTTCGGCGGCCCAATCGTCAAGGACAAGACGTTTTTCTTTGTCGATTACCAGGGCGGACGCTACGTCACACCATCTCCTGCCACCAGCACGGTCCCAACGGCAAGCATGATCAGCAGCGGCTTTACCGATATGCAGGATCTTATTACTGGCAACAGCGGGACAAGCACAGACGCTCTTGGGCGCGTGTTTCCTCACGGCACGATCCTGGATCCTGCCACGACCCGCGCCGTGGCCCCAGGGGCGGTCGACCCCATCACTGGCCTGACAAACAGTAGCGCCAGCACGGTGTACGTTCGCGATCCATTCTACGCGGGAAGCTTGCTCGGCAAAACCAATTTCGTCGGCGATACCGCGCAACTGAACTTGATTCCGGCGGGACGCATTGATCCGAACGCGGTGAAGCTGCTCGGCGTTTACCCGGCGCCAACCTCCCCTGGCCTGAACAACAACTTCAGCTGGACGCCGAGAGAGCCGGAAACGACGGATAGCTATGACATCCGAATCGACGAGCACTTCAATGAAAAGAACACGATGTTCGGAGTGTTTGACAGGAGCCAGATTTCCGAGGTGGTCCCGTCGGCGTTGCCCGGCCTGGCCGTAGGCGAAGGCGGAGGAAGGAATGACAGTTTTCCAGCCTACGCGTGGACGGTTGGCTACACACACGTGTTTAGTCCAACGGTCATCAATGAGATGCACGTTGGAATGGTTCACTCGGACAAACTGCAGGAGTCCGATTTCGGAAACACTTTTGGCATTCCAGCCCAGTTCGGGATTCAGGGTATTCCCCAGCTCGCGAACAACGGGGGCATCCCACCGATCAGCATCAATGGTTTTACCCACATCGGAGTGGGCAACTACACTCCAACGCTTCAACACGTTTATAGCGTTGAGGGAGCCGACAACGTCACCAAGGTGTTCCGCAACCATACTTTCACGACCGGCGTCCAGGTCGATGACATCGAAGGCGATATCTCCCAGCCTCCGCAGGGCCGCGGCGACCTGAACTTCAACGGACAGTACACCGATATTCCGAACCAGAACAGCAACCTGACCGGAATCGGAGACCTGCTCCTGATCCCGACGGCTTCCACGGTCGGAGGGCCCAACGATGTGGGCGGCATGTCCAGCTTCTCCGGTTCGAACATTGCCTTTACCGACGATCATCGCTGGTACTTCGGCGCGTATGCCCAAGACAACTGGAAGGTGACGCCATCGTTGACGTTCAACCTTGGAGTTCGCTGGGATTATTTCACTCCGTATGCCGAGATCCATGGAAGACAAGCCAACTTCATCGCGGCGGGCGGCAACGGCAATGAGGGCACGTATTACATTTCAAAACAGGGATGCCAGGTGGCGCGATCCGCGTCGTTCGATGCGCTGCTGGCCAGCAGCAATATCAATCTCGATTGCATTTCTGGCCTTTCTCTCGGGAGCGCCCAGAAGACCAACTTCTCGCCCCGGCTAGGTTTTGCCTACCGAATTCGGCCTACCATTGTGGTCCGCGGTGGCTATGGGATCGCGTACGGCGCCCTGGGGAACCTCGGCTATGGCGGCACTCTGGGCACCAACTACCCGTTCGTCTACACCTCAAGCTTCCCGAGCCCTAATTCGCAGTTTCCCTTGGTGCTTAACAACGGGCAGACGGCAACGATGGAAAATGCGTTCACCACCATCGACCTTGAGGATCCCACGATCAACAGCGGGCAGGGATTGAATTTGTACGGGCGCCAGATCAACTATCAAACACCCTACGTTCAGACAGAGAACCTCACGGTGCAGGATCAGTTCACGCGAAACGATTCCATTCAGATCGGGTACATAGGTACGCAGGGGCGCCATTTGGATAACCTCGGGTACAACAATTCGCCCACAGAGATCCTTCCGCCGAGCGTCAATCCGCAACTCTATATTCCCTTCCCGAGTTTCTCGCGCAATGCCACGTATGAAAGCACCGATGCCAACAGCGGTTATAACTCCTTGCAGGCAACGTACGAGCATCAATTTGGGTCCGGATTATCTCTGCTGGCCAATTACACCTACAGCAAATGCATGAGCGATCAGCATACGCAGGCCTCCCAGAACCAGCAGTATCGGGCCGAGTGGCTCCCAGGATTTGGCATTCAGGGGGATTACGGGCTTTGTGACACGGACGCAACCAACATCGTTCACATCTCAGGTTCTTATCAACTGCCTGTCGGTCATGGCCGGGAATTTATGGGCCATGCCAATCGCGCAACGGATGCTGTGCTGGGAGGATGGGCGGTCAACTTTATTTACACCTACCAGGGCGGCCAGCCGTTTACCGTCGGCTGCCCGGTTGCCACCTCGGCGTTCGGCTGCTTCGCGGACCTTGTGCCAGGTCAGAACCTCTATGCCGGGCCACATGACCAAAGCCAATGGCTGAACGCCAGTGCATTTGCTCAACCGCCTATCGCCACGCAAATTGGCGAGACGAACTACGCCGTTCTCGGCGGAGGACCACAGCAGGCGCGTGGACCTAACTTCATCGACTTGGATTTTTCGGTGTTCAAGAATTTTGGCATTACCGAGCACTTCACCGGCCAGTTCCGTGTCGAGGCGTTCAATCTCACGAATACACCACAGTTTGCGCAGCCTGGAAACCTGAACTTTACGACCTCGAATTTCAGCGAGATCACGGGGATGAGAAACGGCGCCGAATCTTCGCGCCGGTTCCAGCTTGCGTTGAAGTTTCTATTCTAGTACTACGACGTTAAGCCGTGCGCCTCGAATCTGGTTCTTGTAAATCGGGTCGCGCCTTTGCTGCGCTCGGGCGCTTTCCGAGCGTGGTGGTTCGTATACGACCAAAGGTCAGGTGTGGGGGCTCAGAATGGGAGTCCGAGCAGTTTGCTCAACAACCTGTTAAGAGTTCAAATCACAAGCGGGGCACGGTGTGAAATCATCTCCGATCCTGCCATCGCTGGTGTGCCGGTTACTTGGCGGGGTTCACCAGCGCCTGATACGTGGTGGCGCGGCTCAGTTCCTCCATATTGGGCATGCCTGCGCTACCCAGCATCCGCTGAATCATGCCGACAAAAACGATGTCGTATTGAGGATCAATCCAGAACCACGTGCCGGCGGCGCCGTCCCAAAGAAACGTGCCTTGGCCGACGGGGTTGTCGGCTAAGGCCGGGTTGGTGAAAACGGCCATGTCGTAGCCATATCCGAAACCGGGCCTGATGTGCTGAATACCGATACTGTATTCGCCTGTCATAAGATTGGCGTGAAGGTGGTTCGAGCTCATCAGCTT
>JBOGJT010000230.1:0-8629 GCA_050745065.1 Terriglobia bacterium | reverse complement strand
GTCCGCTCCTGGACGGTCGCACCGTAGTAGCTCATGTCGCCTCCGACATGAACCTTTACCATGCCCCGCCTGAAAAGCGGACATTTCACTTGCTAATTGAACCGGACATATCATGTGCTAACAACATGTAACTCCGGGTGGCAAACGATTCTGGTTGACCCAAAGCGAGTTCGCGTGAGAGGGTAGCAGCCCGCCCATATTCTGGCGCACTTGGCAAGCGAGCCAACCGCCACGTATGCGTGGCAATGGTGGTCTTAGAACAGAAACTTGATCGCTACTTGCCCAACGCGCGCAGGTCCTGCGCTCAAGACCAAACCAAAAGTCGAGTCGAGAAAATCGCCATCCGGGTTATTGAACTGCGCGTGGTTGAAGGCGTTGAAGAACTCACCACGAAATTCAAGCGTCTTGGACTCACTGATATGGAAATCCCGGAGGAGCGCAATGTCCCAGTCGTTAGTACCCGGGCCGGTAAAGAAACGGCGGCTGCTATTTCCGAGGCTCCCGATAGGCTCCCGGCTGAAGAGCGATGTATTGAAATAAGGAAGGCCGGAGCGCGGGTTAGTGTTGTTGAGGATCTTTCCAGGCGAGAAGTTGGGTTCGTCCACAGGATTGCCCTGTCCTGTACTGAAAGTTCCCAAAAGCGAGTTGTCGTCGGGCTCTAGGATATACACAGGGAAGCCGGTGGAGAAGCGCGTAATTCCACTGATAGTCCAGCCGTTGGTCAATCGGTTGGAGTGCCAGAGCTTGTCAAACGGTATCTGATAGCTGTAACTGAATACGAAGTTGTTCGCTACGTCAAAGGCCGACAACGCTTTCGTAATGCTGGGGTTGATCGGGTTGATGTTATCACCCTGGCCCAATCCCTCACCAGACGCGTTATCGAGCGATTTGCTGAAGGTGTAGCTCCCGAGGAATTCCATGCGATGGCTGGTGTGGCGCAATGTAGCTTCAAAGGCATTGTAATTGGAGTTGGCCATGGTCGCATCATAACCGTCACTGCCAAAGTCAGCGTTGAAAGGCGCGCGCGTAGTCGTGATGACTCCACCGGCGATGGGGTAGTAGGTCCCGTTTTCGCCAAAAGGACCGCAGGTGGCGGTTCCTGGCAACACTTCGCTCGGCTGGCTTAACCCCAGACACAGCGCCGGGCTGCCCGGATTGGCCTCCATGGTTGCAACAAGGCGGTGGGCTTGCTCGCCGACGTAACTCAGAGAGAGCAATGTTGCCGAGCCGAATTGGCGTTCAATCGTGAAGTTGTAATCCTCAGAATAGGGAAGCCGGTTCGATGTCTCCCAACCCGGCGAGGAAGAAAGCGGCACGAATTGCGACCAGTTGATAGAACTGTCCGGGTGGGTGGCGCTCACGTTGAGGGGAGGCACCGGAACCGGAAATCGCTGACCCCTGTTGATTCCGTCAGAACGATCAACAAAGGGGGTGGCAAACAAGGGGGGAGCGGGGCTGGCCCACCAATATCCGAACGGAGCGTCGCCCGACTCCTGGTTGTCGATGCGTTGTCCAAAGGAGGAATAATAAATACCATACGCAGACCGAATACTTGTCCTTTGCGATCCTCCCAGCAATTTACCCAGCAAGCCTCCATGGCCGCCGGGAGAGTAAACGAGGCCTAAGCGAGGCGCAAAGTTGTTGTAGCGAGTCGGAGATATCGTCGAGGGAATGCCGGGATCGCCGGGGAAGCACCAGCCGGTGGGCGCTCCCGGAAATACCTTTGACTGACAGCCGGGAACGAGCGCCTCAATCTGGTTGTGCGCCTCCCACCACGGTGCGCTCACTTCCCACCGCAAGCCGCCATTCAATGTCAGGTGGGGCGTGGCCCGCCAGCTGTCCTGGCCATACAGATCGTATTGGCGATTGCGGCCATACATCGGCAATTGCAAACCCTGACTATAAGTTGAAGGAGCCCCAATCAGGAAATCAGCAAAATCCAGCCCTGTTTCTGTGCCACTGAATCCGAAACCTCCATTAAGGTTCAAGGCGAAATTGTATTCGGTCTGGTAGTAACCGAAGCTTCCGCCGAACCCCAGCGTGTGGGTGCCAATCACTTTCGAATAGTTGTCATTGACCTCGTAAGTGTTGTCGATGGTTCCCAGGAGATTATCAGCGGCGCCGATGCTGAAATTGTTGAAGCCGACCGATTCAACTCCTTCGAACGGGGTTTGCATTGGATAGATGCCGGCAAAACCTTGAGAGGCAAGCGAGACCCCCAGGCCGCCAATCGGTTCACCGCTAATATTCACATCGCGCATGTATACAAGATGGAGTACATTGACCGAATTGGGGCTAAGCGATTTGGTGAGGCCCAGGTTAAACATCTGCGCCCGGCCGTTGAAACTTGAGCTGAACCCGGGAACGCTCGCTCCGCCATAGGGATTCACGTAATTGTAATTGTCTATGAAATAATAGCCCGTGAGCAAGCCCAGGCGGCTGTTGGCGTCCAGGCGAATGCTGCCCTTGTCGTCACCCAGCGTTTCGTCATAGGCCGATGTGGTGAAATACGAACCCAAGTTGGGAAGGGGAATGTACTTGAAAAGCTTTGTCGCGGGCGCGGAAAATGCGCTTTGAGGAATTTGCGCGCCGGGAAACACGCATTGGGAGCTGCTGGTGCATCCGGCCGTGTAATACGACTCTCCGGAAGTAACCGGGTAGCCCAACTCCTGCGAAAGACTGCTGGCCCAGGCCCCGCCGTTCACCGTCCCCGTGAGTTGCGAAGCTACACCCGCCATGTCGCCTTGTCTTTCGGCGGCCGACGGCACCGCGATAAGCCCCGTGTCCACACCTTGCACCAGACGCGTACCCTGGTAGGAGGCGAAAAAGAACACTTGGTTATGTCGTATCGGCCCGCCCACAGTGCCTCCGAACTGATTTTGGTGCAAGACACCTCGTGCTGGAGAGTAAAAATTTCGCGAATCGAAATCCGGGTTGCGAAGGAAATCAAACGCGTCTCCGTGGAATTGGTTGGTCCCGGATTTCGTGACGACATTGACCAGCCCTCCGCTGTAGTTGCCATACTCCGCGTCCGCATTATTGGTCAGAATTCTAAATTCCGCGATCGAATCGAGAGAAGGAACGATGGCAGCCGCATTGTAATCCCTTTCCTCAGCGCTGCCGCCGTTGACCATAAAGCCGTTAGCATTTTCCCGTTGCCCGCTTATGGACATATTCCCGGGATTCAGATTTCCTGAAACGCTTATGGCGCCGGACTCCCCAGTTGATCCCGGAGCCACGCCGGGTTGTAAAGCAAGCAGGTCCGTGAAGCTGCGCCCGTTCAGAGGCACCGCCGTCATCTTGGCGGCGCCAATGACGTCGCCCATCTGATTGCTGCTGGTGTCAATGTGCAAAATGGTGGACCTGACCGTAACCTGCTGCGTCACAGCGCCCACCGGCAGTGCGCCGTCTACGCGCAATGTGGTGTTGATATTCAACACCAAACCCGTCTGCACGTACGCCTTGAATCCCCTTGCCTCGATCCGGACGCTGTATTGGCCCACCGGGAGGGCGGGAAAGGAATAAAAGCCTCGTGCGTCTGTCAGAGTCGCATTTTTAACGCCCGTCTCGGTATTGATGACAAGCACTGAGGCCCCCGGAATGACCGCTCCTGATGCATCTCTCACTGTTCCAGAAATACTCGCGGTCACGCTACCCAAAACAACCGCTGCCCCGAGCAGGCACGCCAGCGCCAGTATTGCCACGCGGCCAGAGTAGCTCGGTATCTGATCGATTGCGCCCCGTACCGAATGTAACGTTTTCATGACTTGCGCCTCCATTTATGTCGAGTAAGATACCACCAGGGCTCCAATCGTAAACGTTCACTCCGCTCTGTCCGTTTAAGGGAACGGGCGGGAACGCTTCCCATTCACAGCTCCCCGACGAAAAAAATGGGCCAGCAATCGGTCCTCGAGAGCGCCGCATTATACTTCCAAAACAGCCTTAACGAGCCCGCCTGACCTGCGGCGGACGAATTAGTATGCTCTACCCCCCTCACTTAATGGAAATTTGTGCGTTCGGTTCGTAGAAGCCGACCTTTTGCCAGAACTCTCGACAGATATCTCGATCTTCATAGTTGCAAGACGATCTTTAAGGCTCCGTCTTTCTGATCACGCGCGTAGTCGTAAGCTTTAGGAGCTTCCTCGATGGGAAATGTGTGTGTGATCAGCCGCTTGAGATTTAAACGGCCATGTTCAACCAACGCGATGACTTCATCCCAATATTTACGATCAGAAACTGAGCCATAAACCACAAGGTCTTTCAAGATCATCGGTAAAATCGAAACCTGCGGGAGAGGATCAGGATAAATGCCATACAGAACCACCTTGCCGCCAGGAGCGACTGCCTCCAGCGCCTGCCGAAAAGACTCCGCCGTCCCGGCACAGTCCATCACCAAGTCGGCTCCCCGCCCTTGCGTCTCCTCTCGAACGACTTGGATCAGATTCTCTTTGTGGATATGGATGGTCCGATCGACACCGAGTGATTCTCCCGCTTTGAGGCGAAATTCCGAGTCGCCAGAAAGCAGAACTCGGCGCGCGCCCAAGATCCGAGCCACCTGGCTGGCGACCAGTCCCGCGGGACCTGGACCTTCAATGAGCACGATATCGTTCGGGCGAATCCCAGGCTTCCTTAAGGCCGCATAGACCTCCATATCAAGGATGGCGGCCTCCTGCATTGAGATTGAGTCGCCCACCAAGTGAACATTCTCTTCCGGCACAGCCAGCCACTCCTGACATCCTCCGTCGCGGGTGAAGCCCAGTTCGTATCCCGTGGTGCAGAATTGACGGCTACCTGCGCGGCAAAAATGACATTGTCCGCAGCCAACGACCGAGTCGCACGTGACGCGGCAGCCCGGACGCACATGCCTCACCTGGACGCCCACCTGCTCAACAATGCCTGCAATCTCGTGACCCAGGACCCGCGGCGGCCGCACTTGCGGCAAACGCCCGTCGAGGATGTGAATGTCCGTTCGACAGACTCCTACAGCCTTGACCCGCAAGAGCACTTCTTTGGGGCCCAAAAGATGACTTTCATAAGGATTTGGCACTTCTTCCACTTCTACTCCGCCATGGCCCTGCCATATTAACCTTTTCATAAGAAAGTGGATCGTCTACTCCGAATGCACTAACAACACCCATCTTCGACCGCTCTGCCGTGGACTCATTCACATCGGCGCTCTCACTTATAGCCAACGCAACGCCCGTTGTCAACCACTTTTTTATTACAAGGTGTAAAGATGATTTATTGACACCACACAAATCATGTTCAGTAGAGTCCAATACGTTTCGAGGGAACCGGAAGGCAGGAAATGGGGCTTGAGCAACCCTGAGACAGCCAGCGGCCACACATTGCAGGCCCCGACGTGGAAAACCCGGGACCGGCGGTCCGCGGTTGCATCGGGGCAGGCTCCGAACGCCGCTACAGCCGAATTTGCTCAGCTTCTTAATTGAAAGGGAGAATGACGCCAGTGCTAGCCAGATCAGACTTTGCGCCACGCGTGGAGTGCACCACGGATAACCTCATTCGACACCAGGAGTGCCGCTCCACGCGCCCAGTCAATCTCCGGTAAGGCAGAAAGTTCGATCGACACCTGCTTTGCTGGATTGGGCATCGCCCTTTCGCGCACCACGCGTTGAACTGAGGGGAGCAGCCATTGCCCAACTCCTCGAATCAAGCCGCCGCCCAATATAATCAGTTCTGGATTCAAGAGGTTGATAAGACTCGTCACACCCGTAGCCACATGCAAGCTGACTTCAGAAAGCAGTGCCAGGGAGAATCGATCATTGGCCTCAGCCGCTCTGGCGATGGAATCCAGGTTCAATTGATTGCCATTTTCACGGGCAATGCGATACAGCTCTCTGCTGAGTCCGGTCGCCAGAGCCTCTTCCGCCCGATGAATGATCGTCGAGGCTGAGACCATGACTTCCAGACAGCCACGGTTGCCGCACGAGCACAACGGTCCACGTTCGTCGATGGTGGTATGGCCAAATTCGCCGGCAAATCCTCCTTTGCCCGTATAGAGCTGCCCATTTATGAACAGCGCGGCACCCGTTCCTGCTCCGAGGGCCAGATATATGAATTCCCTGGCGCTCCGGGCTTTGCCAAATCGTTTTTCGGCCAACGCCATCGTCCTGGGCGTGTCGTCAACCTCCACGTAGGTTCTCAGGCTCCGTTGCACAATGCTTTTCACCGGTACGTCAATCCAGGACGGGACCCTGGGCCAGGAAAGCGTGACTCCGCTTTCGCGGTCTAAGACTCCGCCAATTCCAATCCCAATTCCTGAAAGCTTTCCTGCTTTCACGCCCCCTTGCCGGAGTAGGTTCCGTGCAACGTTCAGCATGTGCCGCAGGGCTTTTTCGGGGCCCTCTTCGACATAGCTTTTATCGATCCGGTAAGCCAGAATTTCTCCGTTCAGATCACTGAGCACGGCACGAAGATTGATCGTGCCGATATGAACGCCGAGCACTCGGCCTATACTTGGGTTGATGGCAAGTAGAGTTGGCGGCCGGCCACCGGAAGAAATTCCAGCACCTACCTCCGAGATCAAGCCCTCCTTCAGAAGACGATCTGTCAGCTTCGAGACGAGAAAGGTGCTAAAGCCGGTATAGTCGACGAGTTGGGTGCGCGAGAGACGCTGGTGAGAATAAATGAGCGAAAGGAGGTGAAACAGATGAGACCGTGGTGACTTGATCTTCGGCATGCCAGTTATTCATCGAAAGCACATAAGTGTACTTCTTTGCAATAGGCTCCGCATGCGACCGGATTGACAAGCAGCCCTGTGTGTTAGTTGCTTTGGTTACAGGCACCAAAGCGATTAGACCCGTAACGTACTTCAACGGGTGATCGCACTCATTACGATCCTTTACGAAGCAGCTTGGACGTGGGGTCTCATTGTCCGGGTATCCCTCGTTCTCAAAAGGTAGATCAAACTTCGTCTTAAATTCGCGCTTGCCTTGAATTCCCAAATTAACGCATTAGAGAGGTCCTCAGAAAAAGCCTCGATTTGGATCGTAGCCCGGAGGCATGACTGGGATTTCTTCGGACCGTGCCGCGGAAGTGATAAAGATACTCGTAAGGTCCGGGCCGCCGAACGTGAGCGAGGACGTTTGTTTTGCCGGCGTTTCCACGCTCCGCTCCTTGATGCTGTCCGGATCGTAACGGATAACCTGCCTCCCATACCATTGCGCCGACCACACAAACCCTTATACATCCACGGTGAGACCGTCGGGCAAACCTTCAGTGCTGGGCACAGTGATGAAACTCCGACGATTACGCGCCGACCCGTTCCTGGCATCATAATCGTGAGCAAAAATACGTCGAGAGACCGAGTCTGTAAAGTAGAGAACCTTGTGGTCAGGAGAAAATCCAAGGCCGTTCGACAAGCGAAATCCCTCATCGAGAATCCGCGCGATGCCATCTGTTTCGACGGAAATCAACTTCCCCAGCTCATATTCACGGGAAGGATTGTAAAAGCAGGAGCCAGCTATCAGACGGCCTGCCGGGTCAGCAATACAATCGTTAATCTGACATTTGTGGCCATCCACATGATCGACGACCAATCGCAGTTGGTCACCCCCGTCCCACAGCCAAATTCCTGAGTTGTTTGCCAAGACGAAGCCTCCAGACTGATTTAACGCACAGCCGTTGATTTCGAATTCCTCTGCATACAGCCTACTCTGATGCATCTGCCAATCGAAGCAGTAAAATTTATAGCCTACGGAATCAGTCCAATAAAGTTGGTCCTTCTCCCAGTCCCAGACCGGACTTTCACCGCACAAGTTGTTTTCATTTACAATTACTTCAAAAACGCACATTAAATCCTCCGTTCGTGACGACGTACTTCTCGAGAAGAAAAGCTTGAACACTTCTCCTGAGATCCCGAGATACGCCCTAGCCTGGATAATTCACGTTTTTGGAGACAAAAAAAGCGTCCGGTGCTATAAAGATGTTGTCCAATCAGTCTTTGGAGCACGCAAGGAGGCTTTTACTTGCCCGAGCATACCACAACACATGTCAATTTGCTTAATTGATGCAACCGCGCCCACCTGGAATCAACAACTTGCCGTCACAGCTTCGCGTAACTGGGAGAGCAGCAGGGACCCGGTGGTCTGGCGTTATTGAAGTTTCAATCGTAGGCTGGAGGGATGAAAACGCAAACAGCCTTCAACCGACTGATTCTACGTGCAGTGCTACGAAAAGTGAGCCCCATGGTGATCCGGGTTCTGGCCATACCGGATTCCCTGGACCTCTCAAGTTTCGACGAGGTCTTCCGCACCCTTCTTGACTGGGGTGGGCTCGGTTTCAGCTTTCACATTCACGGGCAGGAATTTACCAGTTTTCTGCGGAGGACGCGGACGCGGTGGAAAGCCCTGCGGGATTTTCAACTGCGGCCGCGGGAGACGTTCCTCTACACGTGCGGAGGAATCGACCTTTGGGAATGGGAGTTGCGGCTTCTCGCCTCGGAAACGGGAAGTGAAGGCGATGACGCGGCAGTGTGCCTGGCGGGCCGGGGTGCGTCTCCACCAGAATACTGCGGCGGCCCCACGGGTTACCGACTGATGCTGAAGCGGCAGAAGGAAGGCGACGCGATGAGCGAGCCCGCGCAAATTGAGGCGGTCATCGCCATGCT
>JBOGJT010000229.1:0-6007 GCA_050745065.1 Terriglobia bacterium | reverse complement strand
AGCGAGCCTTACCCGAAACGGATCAGCGGCGTGAGATGCCGCGGCACTGGGCCGTCTGGCGCGGCCGCCATCAACGCGCCGCAGGCTCGGTTTGGATCGGAGTTTTAACCGTATAGAGGATGAAAGCGCTGACCCCCGGGATCGAGGTGGGTCACACCTCGGTATGGTTGCCACCCCACTCGCCCCGGGAAAATTCCTGTGTTCTGCAGCAGTAAGCTTCGCCGGGATAACATCAAGCGGCTATTGCTAGCGGACACGCCAGGTTTACTTCTATACTGAGCGTCATAAGTCGGCGACGGGCATTTGCCGTAGCGGCGCTCTCTGAGCGCCGGAATGACGGCGGCCAGAGGCCGCCGCTACAGAGCCGAACGTCGCTGACTGATGACGCCGTGTGTAGCAACCGTTTTGTAGGAATGCAGCCACTCCCGGCAGCTAGACGCCCGCCGCCTGTCCGTTAAAGCGGACCACAAACTCCTCCGCTACGAACCTCTCAATCGGCGTGGGCGTGGTGTTCGCTGCTGAGCGGCGCTCAAGCGCCGCCACGTGGCCGGAATTCAGTGCTTTTGCCATTTCAAGGAGAAGATCGGCCATATTCGAAGACATGCCCATCTGCAGGAGCGCCGGCCTCAGTTGTGATGGCGGCATTTGCGCATAGGTGAGGTCGGATTTGCCGATAGACTTGCCGATCAGGGCGGCGGCTTCGCTGTACGCCACGTCGCGCTGACCTTGAATTTCCCGCGTCTGCTTTCCCCTGAAGTCGTTCTTCCGCAGGGCCTCAGCCGCGGAAGCACCGATGTCGCGCGTGGCGATCATGGGCAGCCGCAAGTCGGGGCGCACAGGGCCAGCCATGATGCCCATGCTCTTAATCACCGCAATTTGCGGCAGAAGGTTTTCCATGAAGTAGCCGGCGCGCACATACAGCGCGTTGAGACCGGTAAGGCCATTCAGTTTTTGCTCAAAGTTGTGCAGTCCGGTGATTGGGCCGGTTCCGGCGGCCTTGTCGGCGCCGATGCTGCTGAGCAAGACCGCTCGCTCCACCCCCGCTTTCTCGATAGCCTGAGCGGCCGTATCGCTGATCCGTTCCTGGTAAGCGGCGACGTCAGGCGTCGCTATATTTGGAGGGATCATGACGTACACTGCTTCGGCTCCGGTGAATGCCTTGGTCAGAGCACGGGGGTCTGTAATATCGGTCACAAACGCCTCAGCTCCCTTCTGAACAAGCCGAGCAAGATGGCCTGGGTCGCGGCCGATCACTCGAACCTTCTCACCCTGAGCCAACAATTTTTCCGCAATGACCCCTCCCGTATTCCCCGTAGCTCCCGTGATAGCATACATGTCGACGACCTCCGCGCTCCCGCTATTTTCAATCCGTTGGTATTACGCCCTCAATTCGAATTGGCTCTGCTTGCGATCGCGGGCGCAGCTTGCGGCGCCCTTGCGTACATCATCGCCGCGGCCATTCATCCGCTCAGTCTGTCATGTCGCTTCGCGACACCCCGAAGGATGAAAATGGGGCGTCGGAGCGCTGCTCGCCGCGCCCACCGTCCGAGGGCGCAGGGGAAGCAGCGCTTCCCGCCAGCAGCGCCCCTACGGTGAACGTCACAAGCCCGGTGCTTTCAAAGTTGTCCTTCCCTGATTTTCAGCACACAACATTCCGTCGTACAGGGCATTTCTTGCACAATCTTAAAGACAACAAAAACCCGCAGGTAAGAGCCCGCGGGTTTTTGGACCAGCGTGTTATCAGACTGCTGTTACTGCGATTGAGAAAATCTACGGCGGATCAAAAAGGCCACTCCCACGATTCCTGAGCCAAATAACAATAGAGACGCAGGCTCGGGGGCTGTGGTTCCCGTATCCCCGGTAGAAAACTCGATGTTCTCTCCCGATATCGTCGCGTTAGGATTGGCACTCACATCGGCGCCTACACCCACCGTCGAAACGCTACCGAAAGTGTTCGACGCGGTAAACTGAGACCCGTTCACCGTGAGTCCCTGCGACGTTCCACCCGTGCACGCGGGTAAGACGCCGCCCAGGCACTCGGTAAGAGTCGCCGACGCACTGCCGTTCACCTCGGCGGAAAGCGCGCTATCGGTGATACCTGAAGCGCCACTCATCACCCTCACAACGTAATCAATGGTAACGTCTTGGGTCTGACCGGCGCCGGGAGAAAGCGCCGCGTCAAATATGAAGCCGTAATTATTGGTTGAGCTTTCCGGCGTCACGGTAATGCCGCTGGCCACCGGAAGGATGGCGCCCGTTCCCGCTGCGCTGGCGCCAAAGGTGAAATTGGAAAATAGCAAGCTGCCCACGCTGCAACCCGACGAAAGACTTACGTAAGTATCGAGCGCCCCGGAAGAGCAGACTGGAATCGGATCAGAAAATCCGAGGGAACAAAGCCCCAAAATTAAAACACACAGGGGTATGAGCTTCCTTATCATAAATTTCCTCCTTTAGTTTGTATTACCTCCATGTATAAATTACACAAAGAGCCGCCAAGTTATAAGGCAATCTGATGGCCATCCCGAATTTGAAACGATCTGTTGTATCCAATGGGCTTACGCGTAATTCCCGCGTTCCGGATTGAGGCGCCGCGGAAATATTTTCGTCCTTCCGTTCCTTTTTACGAGCCAGTACGGCATTGTGGGAATGCTGCCTGGGCGGTTTTTTTCTGTTCTTCGACCGCTCCTCCCGTAGCCATCGGCGTCCGGAAATCCTATTGACGCTCGTTGGAAAATAACACGCCCCACCATGAAAGGTTGCGGTCTTTAGACAAGTCACGGGTTGGATTGTGGGAAACAGCGATTTGGCCCGAACTATTGCCGAGGTGCAGGAACTGGCCAGAAGGTGACGGCTCGAACGGCACACGTTTTATTGCTTTAAGCACCCGTGCATGGGCGTGGGGCCAGCCACATGCGCGCCGTCAAATCACTCGTCGCATCGAACGTTGATCACCGTGATGATGAGGGTAGGGAGGCTATTCCAGGGCGTGAATCTTAACGGCGATCTGCATCGCAAACTGTTCCGGATCTGGATTGAAGCGCTTGCGCTCGCGCTCGGGAAGCGACAACAGGATATCTTCAAAGCGGCGTGGGGTGGTGGAAGTCACGGCGGCGAAGCCGATGGTGTCCGCAATCTGGCAACTGCGGTTCACTAGCGCGACGATATCAAACTTGGATCCCTTCGGCGCGTGGTGCTGCTCGGCCACGTCGCAGAACGCCTGGGGCAGCTTCCAGGACTGCGTGAGCCGTCTACCGGCCTCGCAATGGTCCATGCCAAAGAGTTCGCGTTCGCGGTCGAGTATGTTCACCGGGTTCTTGGCCTCAGAGGTCAACAATTCGGCATACTCCCGGGGTTCGGCCATGCCCAGGGCCAGGCGGCCGATGTCGTGCAACAGGCCGGCAACGTAGGCAAAATCCTTTTCGATTAGGCTCACCTTGGCCAATTCTTCTGCCACCAGCGCGCAGGCCAGGTTATGGCGCCAGCAGGCGACCACGACAGGAATGTGGAACGATTCGGTGAGATAAGTCTTCATCGCAATCGTCAGCGCGATTCCCTTTACCCGCTGCGCGCCCAGCAGCGTGGTGGCCTGCAGGATGCTTCGGATCTCCGTACGAAAGCCAAACAGCACAGAGTTCGCCATGATCAGAATCTCAGAGGAGAGAACGGGGTCCGCTTGAATTTGCTGCGTCAATTCTTTGAGACCCAGATCCTCTTTTGATAAGAGATTGACCACCCGCATGGCCACAGCCGGGAATGGCGGTAGGCTCACGACCACCGGCGACTTCTCTCTGCTGCTGGCAGCGAGCGCCGGCGCCATTTGGCGGCTCGCGGGCTTCGGCGGAGGCGGATATGCGGTCTGTCGGTTGGGCAGGTTTGCGGGCATAATATTTCCCTGAGGTTACTAAATCGGCAAAAGCGTGACTGCCTTTAACTTCGCCGGCGAGCGCCGTTACGCCTTCCTTCGTGCCTCGGCTGAGGCCGTGCCCCGGCGCGAACCCTGTGGCCATCCGCAGAGGTAAGCAGCGCCGGCCATGACGCGGATACCTCCAGCACGTTGGGGTTCCATCCGCGATGTGCCGACCGTTAATGGCGGTGACGTCGAGAGTTAATCCCTGCGATATCAATCCCCAAATGAGTACTCTTTATATTATACACAGATATGCAGTAATTTATGAATAATTATTTGCGGTTGTAGGTCAGGGTTTGGGCTGGACAGCCGGGCGGAACGTTGGCAGAATGGGATATGCGCTCTCATCCGGTTTCGGGGTTTTGATTTCCGCCCGCCATCGCGTGACATCTGCAAATGGTAAGGTTCGGGGCGTGGCGCAGTCTGGTAGCGCGCTTGCCTTGGGCGCAAGAGGTCCCCGGTTCGAATCCGGGCGCCCCGACCAATAGTTTCAACAGCTTGGCCAGGTTCCATCAACCGTTTCCGCCGTGCTTCGCTGCGCACAACAAGCCCAACCTCAATTTGGTCAAAGACCCTGGTGGCAGTGGATTACTACTGTCTACGCCACGAGATCTTGGCCGCGAAATCGGTGTTTGCCGATGGCTTCGACGAACCGCACCGCCGCCTCCTGTACAAGGTATCAATATACTTGACAACTCCACGCGGTAAGGGCTGATTTGTTCTGAGAGGCCAAGTCCACAGTCAGGCGTTTTTCTTGGCTCGCTTCTTTCGCGCCGCCCGTTTCAATCTCGCTTCTTCCTTGAGCAGGTCTTCCTTTGAAACGGTTAGGGCCGTGCGAAATGCGCCGTTAAGTCGTTCCCAGGGAGTATTAGTCGGTACGTTCAGGATTGGCGGGGATTTCATTTATTCCATCTTCTTGCCGTGTATTCTGTAATTCGTAAAGGTCTCGAAACCAATTTATAAAGTCCGTCGCCATGTTAGCGTTCGGGTCCAATATTTTTTTCGTTATTGCTGTTCCGGGGGACTGACCTGGAGGCTCCTGCCATGCTAGCCACGTATAAAGGTTCGCTTTGCGTACTTGAGAGTCTGTATATGGAGCCCCTGCCCTCTTCGCATTCTCAACACATTCTTCAGCATACTTCCAAACAGGCTCGCTGGCTTCAGGGATCAAGTACCGCAGGAAGAGTTCTAGGTCACCTTTGGAGGAATTGTCTGGCATGATCCAGACTCCGAAGCGTTTTCCTTCCGCGTTCTGGACAATCAGGCCAGTAGTCGGCATATTGCCTGGAAGGTTGGGGAAAAACTCCGAACATACCTTGCAAATTGCTCGATACCTTTTTTCTGGAGAAGAATCGGCATCGAACATGATGCCTGCGATTTTTAGTTCTCTGGTTTTCAATAAGGTCGTGAGATATGCTGATTCTAAGATTTCCTCGGCTCCGCCTCCAAGATCAATGAGAACAGGACCGGGGTCGGGCCATTGCAACCGGTGACGAGCCAATCCCAACACTGACATGCGGTCATCATGTCCCTCAACTACAAGTCGTCTTGAAGTGTGCTTTGGAGGACTACCCACTTTTTCAGCGTATCTCCAGCCCATGCTCGGCGGCGATCTTAATTTCCTCTTCACTATAAGGGACAGCTTTAGGCTTCCCCGACTCAATGCGCTGAACCGTAACTCGGTGGCCGTCCCCATTTGAATGGCAAATTGGAGCCAGGCTGTATACACAGTCATAGCTGTGCGTGGTTGCAAAAACCTGAACACCAAAAGCCTTGGCCGCATTGTAAATGAGTTTCCACATGTCAGCCATGACGGTATAGTGCAGTCCGGCGTCAATTTCATCAACCAACAGGATTCCACCCTTGCATTGGGTAATGGCGACCGCCATAGCCAACATACGCCACATACCATCGCCCATGCTACCTATGGGAATTGGATGCTCAAGGTCCTTTATTTTTGCAATGAAACCGCCTCGCGCCATCGCGCCGTAGTAATACTGGGGTTGAGATGTCTGAGCAGCTATCCGCTCGATATTTTGATCCAAGGACTTGAGAGCTCCAAGAACTAACTCCTCGTCCGGTGTCAACGCAATGCGATCC
>JBOGJT010000228.1:0-16802 GCA_050745065.1 Terriglobia bacterium | reverse complement strand
GATAATAAGGCGCGATGGCAACGGGATTCACAACCGTTGTGGCGGGCTCGTCAACCTCGGTGAGCCTTCCCAGAGCGTCGTGAATGGTGCGCATCTGCCGGCCTGTCTCGTCAGTGACCGTGGCCGCGTTCCCCAAGTAGCTGGTTATGGTATTGTTCCCGGTCGCCGTGCCGTCCGGCGGGATAACCAGAGTGGCACGGCCGAGAGCATCATAGGCATACGTGGTGATGCCATCGGTTGACGAGCCCGAAGCGCGATGAGGATTAGACTTCTTCAATACGCAGCCTTCGCCATCGTAGACCGTGTCCGTGTAATCCGTGCCCGCCGGGTCGGAGGTGACCTGCGTTTGAATCGTGTGCCCTACGCCGTCCATGACGGATGTGCTCACGTCGTTTTGGCTCGAAGTAATCGCCTTCGTGGTGGTCACGCTGGGCGAAGGCGGCGAGTCGTTATAAGCATATTGCGTCCTGCCCCCATCGGGATCGTTGATCTCCGTCAGCCGATCAAGCGGGTCGCCGTAGGTGTAGCTTGTGACGTTGCCGTTTTGATCGGTGGAAGTGGCCAACTGGCCGTCAGCGTAGTTGTAAGCGTATTTCACCACATGCGCGGCGCCCGTGTTCGGGTAAGTCATTTGCGTCAGATAGGCATCGGTCGGGCCCGGCGGCGAGCCGTTGGCGTAATTATCTGCGTGAGAATAGCTGGTCGTGTTGCCGTTCGGATCCTTCATGCTGAGCATTTGGCCCGTATCGTCGTAAGCATAAGTCGTGACCGGCGAAGAACCGCCCGTGTTCAGGCATTCGCTCTTGGAAGTAGCGTTGCCGCGCGGGACGCTACTGTTTCCGTTGTACGTCGGGTCGCGACCCACCGTAACGCCCGCGGAGCTCACTGCCGTCTCGTCATAAGCGTAATCCGTCTCCGCCACGCGGTTGGCGTTGCCGTCATACGTAATCACGTCCGCCGGACGGTCAAGGATAGACGGAGTGGCAGGATAGATCGGAGTGGGCGCAAAGCTCGCGTAGTCGTAATGTGTGTGGCGAAGTAACGCTCCACCGTAATCATATTCGTATTTATCGGTGATCTGGCTACCCGCGCCGGTGTATTTAAAACTTGTTTCAGAAGTTGCGCCGTTGTTCAGCGTCGTCTTCTCATCTGTCATGCGGTACTGATCCTGCCAGGTCTTTGTCACCATGCGCAGCGTATTACCGCCCCAGTCCTGGTACTGGATTGTATTCTCCAACGGAACCTGAGGCGCGAAGTAATCCTCGTCATAAGGCGCGCTGGGCACCGGGAACGGGGTATAGGCATACGCCGTCTGGAAACTCGTTCCGCGAAGCTCGTCGTGTGTGGTCACGGTCGCCTGTTTCGTGACCCAGGCTGTGTTCCCTGAATTCCACGTGGTCGAGTAGCTGAAGTCCTGTTGTTGGGCAACGGTGGCGCCATCAAAGCTCACGTATCGATGAGCGACAGCGGGCCAGCCATACGTGTACTCACAGCCGTAATTGGCGTCCTGGGTGTCAGGAAACGCGCCGAATTCCGATTGAGCATTGAGCGACCACGAGTATTTGACCCAGGCCCCGCTCGGATAGGTGATTTGGCTGAGCAGCCCGTAAGTCGGATCGTACGAGAACCGGTACTCCTCGCCATTAGGAAGCATGATGGCGGTAATCACCGGGTGAGTCACGCTGACACCTGAAATTCCCCGGCAATAGGGATTAATGCCCGCGTCCTCGGCGTTCACGTCGAAGGTTGAGTTTACGGAGCCCCAGTAAATGGTATACGGTCCTCCAAGCCCTGACACCGAAAGCGTATCTCCGTTCGTGCCGAAGCCCGACGAAGATACGGCGACGCGGCCCGTGCTGTCCGTCACCGAAAATGCCCCGCCACCGCTATCTGCGATGGAGATCTCGTTGCCATTTCGGTCCTCAATGCGGTACGGCAGCGACGCTCCGAAACCGCCCGAAACACCGTGGGCATTCGGGGAGTTGAACAGCGACACCGTCCCATCGGCGTCCGCAACGATTACGGGATAGCATAACCCTCCATTCGGGCAGGTGATGCTTGCGTGAACGATGTCGTCGCCGCCCGAAAGGTGGCCGTTATCGCCCGGACACATGCCGTTCTGATAGTACACACTTGCGAGGCCCAGGGCGTGACGACCTCCCGCGGCATCTTGAAACACGTAATCGGTGAGCAGCGGACAGTTTTGCCCTCTAATGACCCTCTCCTTAAGGCTCGCGCTGAGCAGTGGAATGCCATAAGACCAACCGCCTTGGGATAAGAATGTCGTATTGGATCGCCACTCGCCCTGCCCTGTTACTGAGAACAGCACGTTGACGCCGTTTGAATCGTAATCGAATGAAAACGGCAGAGTCAGACCGCGGCCCTTTGGTACCGGTACCCGAATCCGAAGGCTGACCGAGCCGTTGGCTGGGTTCACTGTCTCGGTAAGCATGTGAATATAATCGTGTCCCACGCCGGGGATCGGCGTCGATTGGTCATCGGTGACGTTGGTGATTTGGCCAAACGCCGATGAAGCGATGATCGGCATCAGACAGGCCAGGCCAATACATTAGGAGTAGGAGGCGGGGGGGGGACAATCTACCGGTGAGGATCTGCCGCATGGAATTTCCCTCCGAACAAAATCGTTCTTCAAATTCCCTGGGGGTAGATAACGCCGCTACCTTACCACAGTTTTCGACACCAACGGTAAACTAAATTCGTGCAGCAGTTCCTTTCTCGAAAACTGTGGCCGGCGCACACATTGCGGCGCGCACGACGTATGTGCTACCGGTTAAAACGGATTTCCCCCCAATAGTATCGGACGCTACGTTAGCAGGGATTCCCCGCGCCGCCGGGCTGCACCGTATTCGCGTCCGCAGGAACGTCGCGCCCCTCGCCGAATCCGAGCACCCAGAACCGGGGCGCCAGGGCCGGTGCCATTTGCAATGCGCTTTGCAGATCCGTGACCGGCTCGAACTCGCCGTCGTCCGCGAGGGCGAAAGTTCCGAAATGGATGGCAACGCTCGTCGCGGCGCCCAACTCCTGGGCCGCCCGCACGGACTCGGCCGGGGAAACGTGGGCGGATGACATAAACCACGTTGGCCGGTAGGCGCCAATCGGAAGCAGCGCAAGCCGCATGGGAGCAAACTGCCCCGCAATCTGCGCGAAGTGCGGTCCGTAACCCGTGTCGCCGGCAAAGTAGATTCTTCCTCCCGGACCTTCAAGCACATAGCCGCACCACAGAGTGTTGTTGTGATCGCGCAATCCCCGCATGGAGAAGTGCTGGGCGGGCACGCACGTCACGCGCATCGCTCGCGGCAGCTCCGCCGCGTTCCACCAGTCGAGCTCGATACAGTTGCCGAATCGTTGCGTCTCGAGCAGAGCCCGAACGCCGAGCGGTACCACCAGTTGAGGCGAGTGCAGGGCTGCGATGCGGCGCAGCGAGGGAACGTCCAGATGGTCGTAATGGTTGTGGCTGAGTAGCACCACATCAATGTGGGGCAGGTCGTCGATCCGAAGCCCTGGGGGCCTGTGCCGCCGCGGGCCAAACCACGACACCGGCCCCACCCGCCTTGACCATACGGGGTCCGTAAGGATATTCAACCCTGCGGTCTGAATGAGCGTTGTGGAGTGATTGATGAACGTGACCCGGAGGTCCGCGCCCTCCACAACGCGAGGCGGCGGCGGCCCATACGGGGAGTCAGTGTAGCGGCGCCAGCGGCTGGGCTCCGAGTGCAATTGCCACAGCAGGAACTCCCGTATGCCGCGCCGCCCGGAGAACCCGGCGTTGAAGAATTTACCGCCATCGAAATGATCTGATCGCGGCCCCTGATACCTGGGACCGGCGAAGGGGTCAGCGGCATAGGCTACGGCGCCGGCCACCAATACGACAAGCGCTCCCAAAATCATTCGCAACTGCCTCCTGCATCTTCATGCCACATATCAAGGATTGCCGCAAGCTCGTCTGGCGTCCGCCACTTCGGCTTTGTAACAACGCCCTCTGGCCGCCGGTTCTTCGGCGTTAAGAGAGCACGTCTGCAGAGCTGATGAAAAACTCGTCGACATGTCGTTCTGAGGAGCCGAAGGCGGTCCTGAGCGAAGCCGAAGGAAGAATATCGTAGGTCGTTGATTTAATACGAAGGTAGATTCTTCCCTTCGCTCAGACTGCCATGTCGCTTCGCGACACCCCGAAGGATGAAAATAAGGTGTAGGGGCGCTGCTTGCCTCGCCCAACGTCCAACGGCGCAGGGGAAGCAGTGCTTCCCGTCAGCAGCGCCCCTACGGTGAACGTCGCAAGCCATTTGTTTTCAATGTTGGGTTTCCCCATTTTCAGGACCGAATGACACGCTACATGGCGTCTTTCGGCAACCTTCTACACCGAGAGCCGCCCGTCAATCCTCAGTCGTTTCACGCCATGATCCGCGATAGCCCTTCTACGATCACGTCATAGACATGACGCAATTCCGCGGGTGTGATCGCATAGGGCGGCAGGATATATAACACGTGCCCGAGCGGGCGGAGCAGAATCTCCCGCTTCAGGAAAAAATCATACAGCGCCGGTCGCAGGTGAGAAAAGTAGCCCGCATCCTCTGCCTGCAGCTCGATGGCGGCCACGGTTCCGATCATGCGGGCATCGGCCACAGCGGGGTGGTCTTTGAACCGCGCGATGCCCTCACGATGGACTTCCTCGATCGATGCGATGCGGTCAAAAACGGGTTCAACGCGAAAAACCTCGAGGTTGGCAACAGCCGCAGCGCATGAGATGGGATTCCCGGTATAAGAGTGGCCGTGGAAAAACGTGTGGCTCCGGTCCGGCCGGCGGAACGCATCAAACACTCGACCGGTGCAGACGGTGGCGCCCATGGGGAGGAAGCCGCCGGTTAGCCCTTTCGATAGACACATCAGGTCCGGCTCAATTCCCGCGATCTCAGAGGCGAACATACGTCCGCAGCGGCCAAAACCGGTGAGGACTTCATCGGCGATGAGCAGGACGCCGTGGCGGGCGGTGAGGTCGCGGATGCGCCGCAGGAATTCCGGCGGGTGCACGATCATGCCTCCTGCGCCTTGCAGCAGCGGCTCGACGATCACGGCCGCTACTTCGCCGGAGTGCTGCTCGAGAAGGCGATCGAGGCTCTGCGTGCATTCAATTGAGCACGTATCGCGCCGCTTGCCCACGGGGCAGCGCAGGCAGTACGCCGAATGAGCGCGGTGTACGGGAAACAAGATGTCGCGGAACGCCTGAGTGAAGCTTGACTCGGCGCTGACTGACATCGCACCTACGGTATCTCCATGATAGGCGTGTTCGAGCGCGATGAAGCGTCTTCGCTCCGGACTTCCCTGGTTGTGCCAGAATTGCAGCGCCATCTTCAGTGCAACTTCGACGGCGGTGGAACCGTCATCGGAAAAAAACAAGTGTTCGAGCCCGCACGGAAGCACGCCGCCGAGCCGCTCCGCAAGCTCTTCGGCCTTCGGGTGTGTGAAACCCGCGTAAATGACCTGTTCCAACTTTGCCGCTTGCTCCGCAATGGCGGCCGCGATGCGCGGCTGAGCGTGGCCGTGCAGCGTCACCCACCAGGAGGAGATGGCGTCGAGCAGCCGGCGGCCGTCCGCGGTGTAAAGATAGGCGCCTTCCGCCCGCTCAATCAAGAGAGGCGCCGGGTCAAGCGCCGGGTTCGTGTAGGGATGCCAGATCTGCATGAGCTTGGCGAATAGCTCAGTATAAGAGCAATCAGGTTAGCTGCCGAAAATACGTCTGTTGAAACCGGGATGCAAAAACGTCGAGCAGGGATTCGCGGTCGAGCGACCGAAGCCAGGGTACGTGGCCGATCACCGGGGTATTACCGTAATGTTCGATCGCCCGCCGGTTCCCCGCGTTCTCATCACCCAGCATCACCACACCGTCGGAAACCGCGCCAGCCTGCCGCAGCGCCGCAAGCGTCAGCAGCGTATGGTTGATCGTGCCAAGACTCGTGCGCGCGGCCACGACCACAGGCAGGCCCAAATGGCAGATGAGATCGAGCATCGTCTGGCTTTCATTCAAAGGCGTAAGAATGCCGCCAGCACCCTCGACAATAAGGCGCGCTTGATCCGTATCCTGCGGGCGCTGGATCACGCTAAATTCGATTTTCACGCCCGCCTCGCGGGCGGCGAGGTGGGGTGAAACGGGCGGATCGAAGCAATAGCACTCGGCGCGAGTCTTGCCCTCGGAAACGCCAGCTAGCCTCATGACCGTCTGCCGGTCCGTGCCTTCGCAAGCGCCGCTCTGGACGGGCTTCCAGTAGATGGCATCGAGCGCAGCAATAAGTAGCGCGGAGAGCACGGTCTTTCCCACGTTGGTGTCCGTGCCGGTAATGAATAGGCTCGATTTCATCATCGCGTCCGCGCTCCTGTTGAAAATTGCATATATGGTCGCCATCAAAGGTTGAAGAGGCGGCCTCCGAGCGCTGCCTTTCCGGCGCGCGGAGACGGCCGCTGCAGAGAGAACTGGCACTATAATAGGTATTTCTCAATCGACATGGCGAATCGGCAATTTTCGAGTTTGTGCCATCGCGCGCGCGTTGACACGCTGCGAGCCGCGATGCTAGAACTGAACTATAGCCTAATTTCACGCGGTGAGCGTAGCTCAGCTTGGTAGAGCGCCAGACTGTGGATCTGGACGTCGCGGGTTCGAATCCCGTCGCTCACCCCAATTCCGGCAATTCAGTACGTAAAATAGCAGCGCCATGCGCTGGTTCGACGGCGATCGTTGAATCGGATTGAGCGTCTGGGATGTGGCCACCAACGCACAACGTGCGGCGTGCGGAGAAAACTCTTACATCATTTTAGGAGGATCAATTATGGGCTTACTAGACGATGCAGCGAAAGCGGCGGGAAATCTCACCGGAGGAGTGAGTGAGGACCACGCCAATGTGGCCAGTGGGCTTTTACAGATGCTGAGCAGCCAGTCCGGCGGCTTGAGCGGGTTATTGCAAACATTCCATTCTAACGGGTTGGGGAACCTTGTTTCGTCGTGGGTCGGCACGGGGCAAAACCTGCCGATTTCGGCGGAACAGATTGAGTCTGTGCTGGGCAGCGGCCAAGTGGAGCAGCTCGCCGCAAAGGCGGGCATTTCACCGGATGCGGCAAGGTCCGCATTGGCGAACGTGCTGCCGCAGCTCGTTGACCACCTTACGCCCAATGGCACGGTTCCCGAGGGAAACGACACCGTCCAGGCAGGCGTAAACTTTCTGAAGGGTAAGCTTTCGTCGTAACCCCGGAACTGGAGCCAAGTCGGGTGCGACTGCAAGCAACGGCGGATCGAAATCGTCTCGGCGAAGCATGCCGCCGCAGAACACGGGAATTTTCCCCCGGCGAGTGGGGTGGCAACCATGCCGAGGCGTGAGCCACCTCGATCCCGGGGGTCAACGCTTTCATTCTCTATACGGTTAAAACGCCAATCCAGGCCGAACCTGCCGCGCGTTGATGGCAGCGCCCGCGCCAGACGGCCCAGCGCCGCATCATCTCACCCAGCTGATCCGTTTCGGGTAAGGCTCGCTTTGCCGACTCGTACGGGAAGCGCCTACTCCGAAATCATGCCCATCGTCCTCAGCCATGCCTCCACAAGCTGAGGCCATGCCGTAATCGAAAACTTCGTGCGCCGCAGCCCAAACGCGTGCCCACCGTGCGGAAACAAATGCATCTCCACCGGAACCCGAGCGTTCTTCAGCGCCATATAATAAACGAGCGAATTATAAACACTGTCCTCGGGGTCATCTTCGGCCTGCACCAAAAAGGTCGGCGGGGTCTGAGGAGTGACAGGAACGCCCGGATTCAACTGATAGCTTTTGTAGGAACATGGATGCCCCGGATATTCACACAAATGCCCAGGATAAACCGCCACCGCAAAATTCGGACGGCAGCTTTCTTTGTCGGCCGCATCCACAGCGGCGTACGAACGTTGCTTAAAGTGCGTGCTGATCGTTGCTACCAGATACCCGCCCGCCGAAAATCCAAGCACTCCGATCTTGTGCGGGTCGATATGCCAATCCGCAGCGTGAAAGCGCACCAGCCCCACCGTCCTCTGCGCGTCTTCCAACGCCATAGGCGCCTTCGGTTTCACCTGACACTTGCATCGCTGATCCCAATGCGGTCCAGAGTCCGGCACGCGGTACTTCAGCAGGACACACGTGATCCCTTTTGACGTCAGCCAGTCACAAACTTCCGTGCCCTCAAGGTCGATGGCCAGAATCTGGAATCCGCCGCCAGGAAACACCACGACTGCGGCGCCCGTATTCCTTCCCCTCGGCGAATACACGGTCATCGTAGGCAGCGAGACGTCGCTTACCGCGACCCACGGCCTGCCCGCAACCAGAGAGTGAGTTACTGGGGTAGCAGCCTCTGGCCCACCGACAGCCTGCGAATCGGGCGCCGCCCCCGGCCATATTGATATTTGTGTATGGCCGGGCGATGGACGCCAGCCCGTCTTCGGCGCGGTGAGACCGCCAAACACGACACAGAAACCAAAGACAAAAGTCTTCATCATTGTTCGGGCATCTCCTTCCCTACCGTTTCGGCAGGCAGCGCACGGCTCGATTTATGGTCGAGGGCTACTCTACATAACATTATCAGTCAGCGATGTTCGCCTCGGTAGGCGTGGCCTCTGGCCACGGCTACAACATTTGGTGTACCTGTAATATTGTTTTCCCAATACGGTCGTCATGCGGAAACATCTCCACCAAGAGTGCGGGACCGGTCTGGGGAGAACCGTCTGCGCGCCGGACGCTGCAGTCGTTTGCCATAGATTGCGACCATAATTCCAACGGTAATCCACAACCCGACGGCGTAGACCCCGTACCAAAACGCTTCCTGCGCTGGGCTGACGCCGGCGGGACTAAAGGCGACGAGCGCGCCGGTGGAGACAGCGTGGAGGAGTTGAGCGAGCGGCACGCTGCGCGTGTTGACGTAAACCCAGGCGATGAGCACTCGCATCGCCGTCATGGCCGCCGCAAACGCGAAAAAGAAGTCAAGCCAGTACGCGCCGTGGGGGGTTGCCGTTCCCAAATAGTCGATGACGGGTATATGCCATGCGCTCCACAGCAGCCCAAGCACGATGGCTGGAGCCAGCACGTTTCCCGGAGATCGCATCTTCGGAAGAGCGTAGCCAGTCCACCCAATTTCCTCCAAAAACCCTGCGAGGAGCCCAAAGGAGATTCCAATCAAAAAAGTATTTGGCGTAAAAATGGGCGAAACGAACGTCTTCAAACCCCATAGCGCGGTTACGATGAGGCCGGGTGGAATCAGAAGCGCGGCGTACCAGTATATCGGGACGCGCAGGCGGCGCATGCGCGAAAAGAGATCACGGAGGCCGCCTCTCCCGTCTACGGCTCTCGTCATGACGATGCCCGCAATGCTTGGCCCCAGAAGCATCACGGGAAACATGATCAGGCCGTCCACTTTGGTTAGGGCTTCGCCCCGGAGTAACCTGGGCGCCGCCACGGCAAGCGCCCCGAGCCAGGAGATCGCATAAGTGAGCACAAAGTATCCGCTGACAGGATGGCGCGTGATCATTGTTTTTTGCCGGCCGGGCGAGAGAGCCTGCTCAGCCACTTCTCACCTCCAACATTAAACGAAAGAGATGCCCGATCAGAGTACCGTTCTCCGAAATGCGAGGGAAACACACGATGATACTTGATCAAAGCGTGGAGGTGGAAGGAGTAAGATATCTCCCAGGGGGCCAGGCTATGGAACCTGAATAGGCGCAATGTTCGAATAGGGGCCGGCGTTCACGCTGATCGTATATCGGATCGGCGCCTGGTTTGGATCGCGCGACCACCGTATTTCGAGCTGGTACACCCCGGCGGGAACATTGAAGAGAATAGCGCGGAGTTGTTTTGCAAACTCGGCGGCCTGCGTCCGTAACATGCCAAGGAAATGCCGCAGAGTTTCAAAACGCGAAACTCTGCGCTACCCGTTACTCACTTGCCGAGAGGAGGGCGCGGGCCAAGCCCTGCCCCCCTGATAACGGCGTCCGATGCACAGCAATGCGAGCCAGCGCGGATCAATCGCGCAATTCACGGCCGACCGCGCTACGCTCTCGCATGGCTCGCGTGTGAGGTTGTCCCGTGCCCGTGCGATTGAGCCTGCTGCTTGAATATCTCCTGCCACTCGGCACGTTTTGCCTGCACGAATTTCTTGGCTTCGGCAAGCGTTGGAAAATCGTGCGTGCCCTTGATCGTGTTGCACGGCTGGCAAGCTGTCACCTGGTTATCCAAGTGAAGTGAGCCGCCTTTCGCGTAGGCGTGGATATGATCGACGGTAAGGACCATCCAGTTCTCGAAGCTCGCGAGGCCGTCCAGGCCGCAATACTGGCACTTGAAGTGGTCTCGCTTGAAAACTTTCATCGCGTCTTCAACGGACAGGTTTGGGATCTTACCGAAAAGTATGCGATGGATCTTCTGGAGCGGCATAACTGCCTCCTTTTGAGTTGCAGCCAGAATGGTTCGGGTTCGAAGACGATGCGTTCGCGAAAGCCTTCCGCCTTCGTTGCCCGATGCGTGCCCCCATCATAACTCCGTCGCAGGCGTTTGGATAGTTCGCTGCGGCCGAACGGGGTTGGGTCGCCGGACAGCAGCGCCCGCGGGGTTCCAGCCGTGCCGTGGGGCGAATAATTTGGGTCCGCGGTGTAGAATATTGGAGCGCGGCCTTAATTAAACCTGCCTGGGGGGTGGCGCGGGCCGGGGTTTGTGGTTGTAGCGGCGGCGTCCCTGCCGCCGGTTTTATCAACAATAACGACCGCCGGCAGGTACGCCGGTTTTATCAGCAATAGCGACCGGCGGCAGGGACGCCGCCGCTACAAAGGCATGCGGGAGTTGCACATGAAGCGGTACGGAGAGCATCGGTTTCCGGGGAAGCTCTTTATTGTTGAAGGCATCGACGGTTCGGGGAAATCCACCCAGCTCAATCTGCTGCACCAGTGGCTGCAGAACGAAGGATACGGGGTTGTCTTCAGCGAGTGGAATTCCTCTCCTCTCGTGCGCGGCGTCACCAAGCGCGGGAAACAAAGGCAGATGCTTTCACCCTCAACCTTCAGTCTGATCCACGCGACCGATTTTGCCGATCGTATCGAGCACAACATCGTTCCCTTGCTGAAGGCGGGCGCTGTGGTGCTTTGCGATCGCTATATTTACACCGCTTTTGCGCGCGACGTGGCCCGCGGCATGGATGCCAAGTGGGTGCGCGAGCTCTATTCCTTTGCCGTCAAGCCGACCGTGGCGTTCTATTTCCGCATTCCTCTCGAGGTTTCAATCAAAAGGCTTCACACCGGTCGCAAGGGCTTCAAGTTTTACGAGGCCGGGATGGACCTCAACCTATCGGATGAGCCCGATGAGAGCTTCAAACTCTTCCAAGGCCGCATCATCGAAGAGTACGAAAAAATGATCGCGGAGTTTGACCTCGGGGTGCTCGACGCCACGCTGCCGATCGAGGAGCAGCAGACGCAGATGCGCCTCACCGTAAAAGCGCGTCTTCAGCAAGCCAAACGATTGAGGGTAGCGCCGTGAGAGAAGCCTACGGAGTGGGTGTGCCGGGAGTCAACCTGGCCGACCTGAGCGGAAAACTCATCGTCATCGAAGGCACCGACGGCGTGGGGCGCTCGACTCAGATGAACTTGGTGAAGCCCTGGCTGGAACATCAAGGCCACGCGGTGGTGGATACGGGCATCCGGCGCTCGGTGCTCGCCGGGAAGGGCATCAAGAAGGCGAAAACCGGTCATACGCTTGGACGGATTACGCTCTCCCTTTTTTACGCCACGGATTTCGCCGACCGCCTCATCCAGCAGATCATCCCTGCTCTGCAAGCGGGTTTTGTCGTGCTGACCGACAGGTATATTTATTCCCTTATGGCGCGGGCGCTCGCGCGCGGGCTTGACCCGTTGTGGCTCCGCAACCTCTACAGCTTCGCCCTGAAGCCCGATGCCACCTTCTATTTGCGCATCGGCGTGGACGACCTCATTCCGCGCGTTGTGTTTTCACGGGGGTTTGATTACTGGGAGGCGGGCATGGACCTTTACCCGAGCGAGGACATGTACGAAAGCTTCCGCAAATACCAGACCGGACTGCTCAACCAATTCGACATTCTCGCGCAAGAATTCGCTTTCGAGGTGATCGACGCCTCACTCGATCCCCGCTTCATTTTTGATCAGCTCAAGGAGGGAATCGGGCGGGTTCTCGACGGTAAGACCACCGACCATCCGCCAGCGCCGATGGTCAAGCCATCCGAGCCAGCCACGACTGCTTCCGCCGAGGACAGCGGCGCTGCGCAGGCCAAAAAAATCCCTTCGGTTGTCAAGACTTAGCTCGCTCCCGCGGCGTCTACGCCGGTCATCCGTCGATTCCTTTTCCACCTTCTCACCAAGGTAACGTTTCCGCGTGAAACCACGTCTAACCACCTTTAGCCACTGAATGCCGCCGCGCCCGGTGTTTTGTGGGCGCGGTGGTGTTTTCTCGATCATTGTGGCTAAACGGGCCTTTTTCAGCCCGACGAAACATTTTGGAAACCTTTGCGAGGGGAAAATCGTAAATAGAGATGTGAGGCTTTACCCGGCTGCCAAAAGCTCAGAAGGCGTGTCATTCTAAAGAGCCGAAAGCGACGAAGAATCTAACAGCTCACTCACTTGAAACAATAGGGGATTCTTCGCTTCGCTCCGAATGACAGCTCAACGGTTTTTCAGCAACGCGCTAACGCAGGAAAGCGAGGATTTATGCTGCTGAAGCTCAACGAACCGCTCGTCATCGAAGACATGCAACACAATTCTGCGGAGGGCGTCAGGCGTTTGCGCGACCTCCTGCTGCGGGGAACCGCCGCCTCCGAGGACGCCCACCGCAAACGCTTCTACGATATTGACGACGGCTTCCGTGTGTTTTACATCCACATTTGCCCGAGCGGCAAAGTTCTGCTGCTCGCCGTCTGGCAGAACGAGGGCGCGCCGTTGCACGTTCAGCCGACTGCACACATGGCCAGAACCTCGGCGGCTTGACCGGCGGCGCTAAGTCTGTTCGAACGCGACGGGCGCGGCCGTGCGAAAACGCCGGCGTCCCCACGGCAATCCGGCGCTCATGAACATTCCCGTTTAGAACCTTCACCTGCTTGGACGCATTCTGCGCACGGGCACAGCTCACGCAGATAGGGAAACGTGTAGATGCCGGCCGAGTGGCCGTCGCTCCAGAAAATCTGTAACGCGTAGCGGCCGACCAGTTCCGCGCGAAGCGGCCGCGCCGCGGGTTTGAACATCGGCAGCGGGCCGCTCGCGGCAGATTTTGCCCTTGGCGTTCCGCCCTCCGCGCCGGTGCACGTTGCGCAGGGGCACTGGTCGCGCAGGTCTTCATATCGATAGGCGCTTCGGTGGCCGTCGGACCATTCGACGGTCAGGGTATTGCCTCCGGCGTCGAGTTTTATCTTCGCAGGTACGAGGGGCATAAAAAAGCGACCGGCGTCCGGCTTATTCAATGCTGATTTCTTGCGCCGCGCGTTTTTGCGCGCGCTCCACCTGCTCGACGACCGCCTTCGCTACTTCGTGGAACACCTTTCCGCACGCGGTAGAGCCGTCGAGCGCTACCGGGCGGCCTTCGTCGCTCTCCTGGCGGATTTTCACGTCGAGCGGAATCTCTCCCAAAAAGGGAAGGCGCATCTTTTCCGCCGCGGCGCGCGCGCCTCCGTGGCCGAAAATGTCCTCGCGCTGGCCGCAATGGGGACAGGAGTAATAGCTCATGTTTTCCACGACGCCCAGAATAGGCACGTTGAGCTTGTTGAACATGGCGATGGCTTTTGACGCTACCGATAGCGCCATGTCCTGCGGCGTCGAAACAATCACCGCGCCCGTAAGGGGAATGGTTTGCGAAAGGCTCAACTGAATATCTCCGGTGCCAGGCGGCATGTCGATTACCAGATAATCCAGCTCATCCCAGCGCACGTCGCCGAGGAATTGATGAATGGCTTTGTGTAGCATGGGGCCGCGCCAGATCACCGCTTCGCCCGGCGGTAAAAAGTAAGCCATCGAGATCATCTTGACGCCGTGATCAACGGGGGGAGAAATTTTCCCCTCCACCACCACCGGCCCGGCGCGGCTGCCCATCAAGTGAGGCACGCTTGGCCCGTAGACGTCGGTATCCATCAGGCCCACTTTCGCGCCGCCGCGCTGAAGAGCCACGGCTAGATTCACCGCCAGCGTCGATTTACCCACGCCGCCCTTTCCGCTGGCGACGGCGATGGTACTCTTCACGCCGGGAATCAGATCGGCGTTCCTCGACATGCTACCCATCTTCGCCGTCTGCGGTGATGCGGCGGATACGCGGACGTCCGCAACGCCAAGCGCGGCGATTGCCGCCCTGGCCCGGTCGAGGAGCTGTGCGCTCGCGGGGCTTGAAGGATCCTCCAACAGGATGGCGAACGACACGCGGTTGTCGCCCACTTCCAAGTCCTTCACTCGGCCCAGCGCCACAATGTCGCGGCGCTCGCCGCCAGGCTGCACCGCCGCCAGGGCCTTCAAAACTTCCTTCGGATTCACTCGCATGGTTTGGTCTGACGTCTCCTTGGCGCGAACCGGACGGCGCTCAGAATTACGCGAACGCCGGGCGCGGAGCCCCGCCTGAGCCGCCGGTCTCAGGCGCGTGATACGGGACGCTCCTACCGCTGCATTCGCGCGCTTTCGTCGTGGACGATTTTCACCAGGTCTGCCACGTGCTCAACCGGCGTTTCCGGCAAAACCCCGTGGCCCAGGTTGAAAATGTGTCCACTCTGACCTCGCGCCTGGCGCAGGATGCCGCGCGCGCGCTCTCGAATCGTGGCAACGTCCGCGTAGAGCACGGCGGGATCAAGGTTTCCCTGCACGCCGGTCGCCGCCCCAAGCCGGCTCCACGCGTCATCAAGCTCCACGCGGAAATCCAGGCCAATCACGCTGCCCCCCGCATCACGCATGAGCTCGAGAAGCTGTCCCGTTCCCGTTCCAAAGTGGATCACGGGCGCTCCCGGCGTCAACGCTTGGAAAAGTTTCCGCATGTGGGGAAGCACGAATTCCCGGTATAGGCTGGGCGAAAGGCACCCCACCCACGAATCAAAAATCTGCACAGCCCCCGCGCCCGCTTCCATTTGTCCGTTAATGTAAGCGGCGATGCTCCTGGAGAGATATTCCATGAGAGCATGCCAAGCGCCGGGATCGCTGAACATCAGCGTCTTGGTGTGCCGGAAGGTTTTTGACCCGCCCCCTTCGATCAGATACGAAGCCAGTGTGAACGGCGCTCCGGCAAAGCCAATCAGGGGGACGGAGTCATCAAGACTCGCGCGCGTGCGCCGCACCGCCTCAAATACGTAGCCGAGCGGATCGCGCGGGTCGATTTCGCGCAAGCGGTCAATTTGCGCGGCGGAGCGCAGCGTGGGCGTTACCCACGGACCGCCGCCGCGGTCGTATTCGAGGCTGAAACCCATGGGCTCCGCGATCAACAAGAGATCGGCAAACAGGATCGCGGCGTCCGCGCCGATGCGCCGGGCCGCGAAGACAGTGATTTCTGCAACCCGCTCGGGGTTCTTGCACAGCTCGAGAAACGGCGTCCGCGCTCGCAGCTCGCGGTATTCCTTCATATATCTTCCGGCCTGGCGCATCAGCCAAACCGGCGTCGCATCCACCGGCTCGAGGCGGCACGCCCGCATAAAACGCGAATCGTGCCAGCGCGGAAGCGCGGCGTTGCGATTTGACTCCGCGATTGCTATCGTTGCCGCGGGGAAAGCCGCAGATTGGGAAGACAAATCCGCGCTACAGCCCACTACCTCCGCCGCCGTGCCACGCGAAGAAACCGCAGCTGGGGATGAATCGGCGGCGCCAGCGTCTTTTGACCTCAACAGGCTTGGCGCGCGCCGCGCGGCCTCGTGAACCAGAATGCCCATTTTGTGGAGATCCGGTTCCAGGTCTACGGCGAGGCCGTGTTTGCGTAGCGCTTCGCTGCAGGTGGGACCGATCGAGCCTGTGACGGAACGATGCAACGCGCGCCGCAGCTCCGGGGCGCACGCCCTCAGCCCGGCAAACTGCATGAGGTGGTCCGCTTGAACGGCGTTTGTAAATAGCACAATGCGCGCCTGGCCGTCGATCATTTCGCCCACCACGGCTTCAAGCGGCGTGACATCCTCCGGCAGCGCCCAGCGGTACACGGGCACGCGGAAGACGTCGGCGCCGCGCGCCTCGAGCCCTTTCACAAGCGGCTCGTTTGGCTCGCCGTATTCCTGAAGCGCAACGCGTGCGCCCTTCAGGTCAAATTCCTGCAGGCCGTGATGCGCTTGCGGATTCTCGCCGAGCTCACGCAGGACTTCGCGCCATGTGTTGGGCTCCGGAACCTTTACGGCGATGCGCACCCCGGCGTCGTCCAGCGCACGAACCGTCTTCGATCCTCGCGCCACAACGCGCGCGGCGGAAAGCGCCTCGACGATCACGCTGCGCGGGTGGCGGTCTTCAAGAACCTGAAGCAGCATCGTGACGCCGACGCCCGTCATGAAGATCACCACATCGAGTTTTCCGGCCAGAAGGGCCTCGCCAAACACCATCGCCTTCGCGTTGCCCGCAAGCGGAACCTCGCGCATCGACGGCGCAATGCGGGGGACGCCGCCGAAGCGTGAGATCAACGTGGCGATTTCCCCCGCGCGGCGGCTCTCAAAAGCTGCAACTGCAAGGCCTTCAAAGCTCGCTGTGAGATTGGCTGTTGAAGTCATGGATATTCGTAAACGGTTTTATGCACGACGCCATAAGTCAGCGGCGTCCCATTCTGTAGCGGCGGCCTCTGGCC
>JBOGJT010000227.1:0-2895 GCA_050745065.1 Terriglobia bacterium | reverse complement strand
CCCTCCGTGCCCGCCATCGAGTGCAGGCCGATGAAGACGATGGCGCTGTAAGAAGAGTCGAGTCCCAGCGTCGGCGAAACCGGGCTGCCCGCGAGCAGCAGGAGACCAGAAAACTCCGAATGGATGTCCAGCGCCGACAAGTTGTGGCCGCCGTAGTGATTGTCGTAAACCACGATGTCCGTGGCGCCGCCTTCAGCAAGGCCTTTAATCGCGGCGTTCACCTCAGCCGCAAGAAGCTTGCGCGATTCCGGATAGAGCGGACCTTTGAACGGGACGCACTGCAAGTTAAAGTTGAAAATCCCGTCCACGCCTTCGAGGTCGGTGATCATGAACACCTTCTTCGTGGGGCGCGGCGCGGGCGAGCAGGGAAGCGATAAGCAGCATTTGCACAACGCGCCGGAACAGGCCGAAGATCATGAGAGCAACTCCTTGATGTTTTTGGGCGCAGCCTGCGGATTTGCCTTCTACCCCGCTCCTCCGGGAGTCCGCGTGACAACTGCGATTGTATCGGCGGCCTCTGGCCGCCGGTTTTTAACAAGAATTATTCACGAAATTCGGTTTGCGGATCAGGAGGGCGGGGTTTTAGCCGTGCCGTTAAAGGGTGCCTTAAATTTCTTTGTCTTACCGGATGAGCGGCTCGTTATAACGAGCCGCTCATCCGGCAAGACAAGGAAATATCAGGCGCCCTTTAACGGCACGGCCCAATTTTGAAAAAGCGGCCGTGCCCTCCTGACCGTCGAACCAAACTTCATGAATAATCGGGGTTAACTGCCTGAACAGGATGCTGGCGATTAGGGTGTAACGGCAACTACGAGAGCCGTCCCGCCGTTCACGCGCCCGCCCAGACACAATCCGATTCCAAACTATTGTCCTGAGCTATAAGTTCGTTGCATAAGTCCGAATGTCATTCCGAGCGCAGCGAGGAATCTGCTTGTAATCAGAGCATTGAAAGCAAAGCAGATTCCTCGGCCGACCAAAAACACCGGCCCTCGGAATGACAGCGACCCGGACATCACTTTTCAACGAACTTCTGAGTCAGGACACTGTCCGATTTTTGTTCACCACCTCGCCGTCATTTGCGTATCAGCCATTCATAAAGCCGGTTCAAGTCTTGCGCCGAATAATAGCTAATTTCAATCCTCCCGCGTTCGTCGTTGCCGGCTATTTTGACCCTTGTGCCCAAGGCTCGCTCCAATTCCAGGATCGCCGCGCGAAGGTTTGGATCCGCCCTGGTTTCCGGCGCGTCATCGATCGACTTGTGCTTCGTAGCGCTACCGGCAGACGACGCCATCCGCTCCGCTTGACGAACGGAAAGTCCGTCGCGGGTGATCGCCGCGGCCAGTTGGAGCTGCGCCTCCGGGTTCTGGCAGCTCAGCAGCGCCCGTGCGTGGCCCTGGCTGAGTTGCTCCTCCTCGATAAGCTTCTGAATTTCCAGCGGCAGCTTTAGCAGCCGCAGTGTGTTGGTGATGGTCGAGCGATTCAGTCCAAGGCGCGCGGCAATCTGTTCGTGGCTATAGCCAAACCTTTCCTGCATGGCGTGATAGGCGCGAGCGACTTCCAGCGATGAAAGGTCCTCGCGCAGGACGTTCTCGGTGAGCGAAATTTCGAGCGCTTCGCCGTCCGAGAGTTCACGAACAAGCGACGGGATGGCTGGAATTCCGGCGAGCGAGGCCGCGCGCCACCTGCGTTCACCCGCCACAAGCTGATACCGCTCGCCAACTTGGCGCAGAAGCACCGGTTGGACCACTCCACTAGCCCTAATCGAGTCGGCCAGCTCCTTCAGGTGTTCTTCGGAAAAGGCGCGGCGTGGCTGAAATGGATTAGGATCTATAAGATCCACCGGAATCTGTGCCATCGCCGTTGACGGAGGCGCGGGCGCTTCCCCCATCAGGGCGCTAAGCCCCCTTCCTAGAGCCTTTCTGGTCATGATTGATAATCTCCCTGGCAAGCTGAAGATAGCTCTCGGCGCCCTTGCAGGCCGGGTCGTAAATAAAGATGGGCTTGCCGTGGCTTGGCGCCTCGGCAAGACGCACGTTGCGTGGAATCTGCGTCTCAAACACCTGGTCACCGAAAAAGTCACGCAGGTCGTCGCGCACCTGATGAGATAAGTTCGTGCGATCATCGTACATCGTCAGAAGGATCCCTTCGACGGCGAGCTTCGGGTTGTGGGAGCGGCGGATACGGATGAGGGTGTCGAGGAGCTCGGAAACGCCTTCGAGGGCGAAATATTCACATTGCACCGGGACCAGCACGGAATCGGCCGCCACCAATGCATTCAGGGTGAGAAGATCGAGCGCTGGCGGGCAATCCAGAACAATGAAGTTGTATTTGGCGCGGATGCCGTCGAGCTTGCGGCGCAAAGTCTGCTCCCGCTCCGGCTTGTCTGCCAGCTCGAGGGCCGCACCGACCAGGTTTTTCTCCGAGGGAACGAGGAAAAGACCCTCAGTCTGGGTCTTGATGATCAGATCCTCAAAAGGTATGTCCGTGAGCAGGGCGTCGTAGACGGAACGGCGGTTGGGATCCCTTGAAAAGCCAAGACCGGCCGTGGTGTTTGCCTGGGGATCAAAATCGATCACCAGGGTCCACATTTCCTGAGTTGCCAGAGCAGCGCCAAGGTTAATGGCCGTGGTGGTCTTCCCTACGCCGCCCTTCTGATTCGCAATGGCAATGATTCGGCCCACACCGCGCCCCGCTTGGTTCATTAGGAGAATTCCGACTCTAACAAAAGCCGGTTTGGCTGACAAGTGAAATAGAGATGGGCTTCACGGACTGATCGTCAAGCATTGTTTCACGTGAAACATCCCGGCGCGAATCATGCTGCGCAAAAAAAATCCGCCCAGCCTGTCATTCCGAGGAGCCGAGCGCGACGAGGAATCTCGCAGGTGATTTGTTTGC
>JBOGJT010000226.1:0-4032 GCA_050745065.1 Terriglobia bacterium | reverse complement strand
ATGGTTGTGGTGGCGTTGGGAGCAGGCGAGCCACAATACGAACAGTTGTTTCGCCAGCTTGCGGCGGACTACCCGCAGAAGTTCCTTGTGAACGTGGCGTACGATAACGAGCTTGCGCATCAAATCGAGGCCGGATCTGATATGTTCCTCATGCCCTCGCGCTATGAGCCTTGCGGCCTGAATCAGATATATAGCTTGAAGTATGGCACCGTACCTGTGGTGCGGGCGACGGGTGGATTGGATGATACCATCCAGGAATTCGACGGTGACAGCGGCACGGGCTTCAAGTTTGAGGATTATTCTGCGCCGGCGCTGCTGGCCGCCCTGGAGAAGGCGATGCAGTTCTACCATCAACCTCGCGCATGGCGCCGCCTGATGCAGAACGGCATGGCCAAAGACTTTTCCTGGACTGTTTCGGCCCAATCTTATGCGGGGATTTACGAACGATTGATCTCCGAAAAGGCCGCTCGTAGAACCAACGCCGGTCGATGAACATCCAATCGATTGCGGGGGAAAGCAGATCTCAAAGACTGAGCACGGGAGGGTAGCATGGCAGGTAATCATATGGTCGAGTTTACCGACCAGAATTTCGAGGAACAGGTGCTGAAGTCGCCGAAGCCCGTTTTGGTGGACTTCTGGGCTCCTTGGTGCGCACCTTGCCGGATGATGGGACCAACGGTCGAGGCCATCGCCAGCGATTACGCGGACCGAGCCGTGGTGGGAAAGCTCAACGTGGATGACAATCAAGGCATCGCCGGCAAGTATAATATCCGCGGCATTCCGTCGCTCTTGCTTTTTAAGGGTGGAGAAGTACGCGAACAAGTCGTTGGGGCCACATCCAAGGACACCATCACCAAAATGATCGACAAGCACATTTAATCCCGCGCGGGCGGCCGACATTAGAGGTCTGCCCGTGGTCCCGCAGTTTGCCGCCGCATTGCGGCTGGAAATTCGCTGTACCCCGCTGGGTTCATCCTGTTCTTAAACCCGCTCACAATGACGAAATTCAAGGTAAAATGACCAACGGCTTGCGTGTGCGCGGGCGCTTCCTGTTATGGAAAAAAACACAGTACTCGTGGGCGTTCAATGGGGCGATGAAGGCAAGGGTAAGGTGGTGGACGCGCTTGCGGACCAGTTTGACGTTGTGGCGCGCTATCAAGGCGGGGCCAATGCCGGCCATACGGTGGTGGTCGATGGCGAGAAGTTTATCCTCCAACTCATTCCCAGCGGCATCTTAAGACCGCGCAAAACCGCGGTGATCGGCAACGGCGTTGTACTCGATCCCGAAGCGTTGCTTCAGGAGCTGAAGACCGTTGAGGACGCCGGGATCCGCGTGGGTGACCGCCTGCGAATCAGCGATCGCTGCCACCTGATTCTTCCCTACCACCGAATGCATGAGCGCGCCGCCGAGGCCGCCCGCGGTGAAGGAAAAATCGGGACCACTTCAAAGGGCATCGGGCCTTCCTACGAAGACAAAGCCGCCCGCCGGGGCCTGCGATGCTGTGACCTCCTGCAGCCCGATCTTTTCCGCCGTAAGTGCGAGGCGGCGTTGGTGGAAAAAAACCAATACGCGGCCGCTTTCTCCGGCGAAGTGATTTCAAATGTCCACGAACTGGTGGAGAAAATCTGGGCTACGGCCAAGAGGATTGTTCCGTACCTTACCGATGTTTCCGCTTTCCTTAACGGCGAGATGGACCGCGGCAAGACGGTGCTCTTTGAAGGCGCGCAGGGTACCCTGCTGGATTTAGACCACGGAACCTATCCGTTCGTAACTTCGTCCAGCGCGGCAGCAGGTGGAGCATGCACGGGAACCGGTGTTGGGCCGACGCGCATCGGGTCAGTGATCGGAGTCTCCAAGGCCTACACCACCCGTGTGGGCAGCGGGCCGTTTCCCACGGAGGCCGAGGACGAAGGGGCGGAAAAGCTGCGCGAGCGCGGCGGTGAATACGGCGCAGTCACCGGGCGCCCCAGGCGCTGTGGCTGGTTTGATGTTCCCGCCGCCCGGTACAGCGCAGCCCTCAACCACCTCAGTGCACTCGTCATCACCAAGCTGGATATTCTGGATCAGTTGGCAGAGATCCCTGTGGGCGTGGAATACGAATTGGATGGCAAGCTGTACCCGGGCTTTCCGGCGGATATTGAAACCCTTGATCGAATTAAATTGCGGTATAAAACCTTACCTGGCTGGCAGCAATCCACCTTCGGATTGCGCGATTATTCAGCGCTTCCAGCCAACGCAAAGGCTTACCTACGATTCCTGGAAAGCCAAGTGGGCGTAGAAATTGCGATGATTTCCACTGGACCCGGGCGCGATCAGGCGATCTGGCTGGAAAGCAGCCAATGGATGAGCAGGTTGGCGCTAAAGCAATAGGCAATACCCACCGGGCAGCAGGTAGAACGCCAGCATTCAATCGCGAATGACATCCTGCAAAAAGCAATGGACGGCTTGCAACGGACGTCCGCATGGGTTTCAATGCTCCTCACTCTTGACCAGGCTCTCGAAACCGTCCGCCACAATCTTGCGTCGACCACATTCAATCCTTCCACTGAGGCATTGCCGCTAGAGCAAACGCTTGGCCGAGTGCTGGCAGAAGACGCCAAGGCAGATCGCGACTCTCCGCCGTTCCACCGCTCCGCGCGGGATGGATATGCGGTGCGGTTTCGGGATGCCGCGACCGCCCCCGCCACACTTCGCTGCGTGGGCGAATCGCGGGCTGGTGGCTTTTTTTCGGGCTCAGTAGGCGCCGGTCAATGCGTGAGCATCATGACGGGCGCTCCGGTACCTGACGGCGCTGATTCGGTGGTCATGGTGGAGAACACGCGTTCTGAGGGCTCGGCGATTACTTTCCTTCGAGCGGCGGTGGCGCGAGACAACATTGTGGCTAAGGGTAGCGAGGCCGCGTCCGGCGCGGTGTTGCTGAGGCGAGGACATCGCCTGGACGCCGGGTCGCTGGGCCTTCTGGCGTCGATCGGCCTTACAGAAGCGCGAGTCTTCCGGGCGCCGGAGGTGGCAATCCTATCGACGGGTGACGAATTGGTTTCGGCCGGGGATCGTCCGGAGTGGTTCCAGATTCGCAACAGCAACTCATATTCAATCGCCGCGCAGGTGACGATGGCCGGAGGCAGGGCGCGCCCGCTCGGCGTTGCGCCGGACCGCGTGGATGTGCTGCGGCAGATGATCGTGGACGGCCTGGAGTCCGACCTGCTGCTCATCAGCGGCGGCGTCTCGGCAGGGAAATACGATCTTGTGGAAACCGTCCTCGCAGACCTCGGCGCGGAGCTCTATTTTGATGGCGTTGCCCTGCGCCCCGGAAAACCGCTTGTATTTGGCCGCGTAAAGGACAAGTTCTTTTTTGCTTTGCCTGGCAATCCGGTTTCCAGTTACGTCACCTTTGAGATCTTCGGCCGCCCGACCATCGCAGCGCTCACAGGCGGCGCATTTGAGGCGCCACCCTTTCTGGCCGCGCGCCTGGCGCGGGACGTCAAGCGCAGGGAAGGGCTGACAGCCTTTATCCCGGCCCGCGTGGAACGCGCTCACGGCGCCCCCGCCGTTTCGCCCGTTGCCTGGCAAGGCTCGGGCGATATCGCGGGATTCGCGTCCGCAAACTGCTTTATCGTGGTCTATCCGGACCGCGAATCGCCGCAGGCGGGTGACTATGTGGACGTGATGCCAAAAGGGCAATAACACGGGGACGGAAGCATTGGCGCGGCGGCCCGCGCTTCGGTCCCATGGCTGTTCATGGCGTCATCAGTCAGCCGCGTTCGACTCTGATGCGGCGGGCTGCTGGGTGCCATCATTTCTGTGCTTAGAGAGCGCCGCTACAGCAATTACCGACCCCGGAAACTTGTTAACCTCGCAGCTTCGAACTCCCTGATGACAGACGCAGCTTTTCACGATAGACTCGTCACCTTTGAGTCCCGGCGCATAGGAGGAATGAGCCATGATCAACGATACGATCGTCTGCCTTCTGGCGGGAGGCGCCGGCGAGCGCCTCTATCCGCTCACCCGCGACCGCGCGAAACCCGCTGTTC
>JBOGJT010000225.1:0-5201 GCA_050745065.1 Terriglobia bacterium | reverse complement strand
GGTGCTGCGGGCAACCTGAACCCGCCCGCCCGAAGGCGCAGCCCTTATCGACGGATTTGCGAAGCATATTTTCGAACCGCAGAGCGAAGTGTCTCCTTATGGGCGTAGTAAAAACCCCAACAGGCTCCCGCCGCTCGCAAAAGCCATAAACACCCTGCGAAAATAGTGGAGCACAGAGCTGCTTCGGCCCAGCTTCTCCGCTCACTCGGGCGAAACTCCTGCGCTCAGCAATTTTGCCGCGTTATCGACGGATCGGGGGGCGGCGGGCCCAACATCTCAGAAAGCTGTGAAAAAATCGGCGGGGTATGCCATTCCGAGCAAAGCGAGGAATCCCGCCGTTTTATTTTTAACAACAAGCATCTGTTTCTAGGGCGTAGGGGCGCAGCCAGCAGCACCCCTGTGGTGAAAATCATAAGCCACTCGCTTTCAAAGCTGCTCTTTCCCAATTTTCGGAACACCATGACGAGGCAAGGGCTGAGCATGCCAGGTTCGATTTTTTTCACACCTTTTCAGCCTGCACCTTCGGGCGGGTCGCCGGGGGGGTACGCCGCTATTTAAGATGGCGGAGTAAGCTCGCCACTACGTCTCGACTCCAGCCGGTAGGCGCGGAGGTCTATGCTACCGGTTCTTACGCGGGCGACTCCAGGCGCCTACCCTACTTCTCCACTTCCGCGATGCACCGGTCGAGCACGCCGAGCGCGATGTCGGCGTGTTCTTTCTCGACGATGAGCGGGGGCATCAGCCGAAGCGTGCTGTCGCCGCAGCCAAGCACCAGCAAGCCTTGCTGGAACGCCCGCTGGATCACGCGGTTGCGGGCTTCCGGATGCGGTTCTTTGCCCGCCTGATCCTTTACGAACTCGATCCCGATCATCAAGCCTAACCCTCGCACTTCGCCGACGACGGGGTGCCTGGCGGGCCATCCGGCCATTTTTTGGCGGATATATTCCCCCATCTTCGCCGAGTTTGCGACGTACTTTTCCTCGAGCAGCCGGATTGTCTCAAGAGCGGCGGCGCACGCAACAGGGTTGCCGCCGAAGGTCGACGCGTGCGCACCCGGTCCCCAATCCATAAGGTCCGCCCGCGCGATGGTGACACCAAGCGGCAAGCCTGAGGCAATGCCCTTCGCGGAGCATAGAATGTCGGGCACGACCCCGAAATGTTCGGCGGCCCACATCTTTCCGGTGCGCCCCATTCCGCACTGGATTTCATCGAACACCAACAGGATGCCGTGCTGGTCAGCAATCTCGCGCAATCGCTGTAAGAATCGCTTGGGTGGCGCCACGTAACCCCCTTCGCCTTGAACGGGCTCCACAAATATCGCAGCCACGTCCTCGGGCGGGGCCGTGGTTTTGAAGAGCACCTTCTCAAGGTACTCCGCGCATTGGCAATCCTGCTCGCCGCCAGGCTTTGCGCCGCACGGGCAGCGATAGGGATTGGCATAGGGAGCGTGGGCAACGCCCGAAAGCAGCGGGCCAAAACCCTTGCGCTGTGCCGCTTTGCTCGACGTGAGCGAGAGTGATCCGAGCGTGCGCCCATGAAAGCAGTTGAAAAACGCGATGATGCGATGCCGCTTCGTGTGATAGCGCGCCACCTTGATCGCAGCCTCGATCGCCTCAGTACCCGAATTACCGAAGTAGACACGCTTGGGAGAGCCGCCCGGCGCAATCTCAGACAGCTTCTTCGCTAGCTCGGCGAGAAGCGGATAATAAAAATCCGTTCCGGACATGTGGATCAGCGTTTCAGACTGCCGTTGAATGGCGCGGACGACGTCGGGGTGGCAATGGCCGGTTGCGACCACGGCGATGCCCGCGGCGAAATCCAAAAACGTGTTGCCGTCCACGTCTTCCACCCACATGCCCTGGCCGCGCCGTGCCACCAACGGATAGTCACGGGTGTAGGACGGCGAGACATACTCGCGGTCCATGGCGAGTACCTTCCGCGCCTCGGGGCCGGGCAGCGGCGTGCGAATCTGAGGTGCTTTACTTTCCATTTTCCACTCCCTTCCAAGCCTGACGTAGCGTATCCGGAATTGCCGTCCAAAGATCAGCTGCGACGGCACAGAGACACAAAAAACCTTCCGATGAATGAATTCCTCGCCTGGATGATTCAGGAATCAGGCGCCGCCGCTCAGCGTTCATCGCGTGAGAGTTCGGTCGCCCGCAAAGAGGTCGGGCCGGGCAAGCAAAGGCGTGGTGAAGCCGCGGGGCTCACCCAACGGGGTAGGGCTATAGCTGAAATGGCAGTCATGCTGGGCGAGGCTCGGCATCGGTTTCTGCGGGGCGGACCCCTGGGAGAAAACCGCTTGGTCGCGCCACTCCGAATGACCCCGCAGAAAAAGCGTGGTGGAAAAGCTAGAGCGCCCGATCCACTGGCGCGAGGCGCAGCGGCGTGTCGCGCGGATCATTTGCGCCTCCATCGGGCGCCGGCCTTGGTGTCTTCCAGCAGGACACCGGCATTCATCAGGTCTTCACGAATCCGGTCTGATTCGGCGTAATTGCCCTGGGTGCGCGCCCGCTTGCGCAGCGCGATTTTTTGCTCGATCTCTTCGTCCGTCAATATCGCAAATGATCCGTTTCCATCCGGACTTGCTGCTTCCGCGAGCGATTCGGACGCGCCGTGGGCGTGGGGCTCGCCGGCGAGCAATCCGTACCGCGAGATTTTGGCGAAATCGTTGTCCTCAAGAGCCACGAAGACACGGTCCCAGCGGTTGAGAGCGTCCAACGCTGCACCGCGATCGCCGTCGCGGAACTCGCCGCGATCCATCGCCGTGTTGCCGCTCGAGACCATACCAAAAACCGCCGCCAGCGCTTCCGCCGTGTTGAGATTCGCGGCGATCGCCGCTTCGAAATCTGCACTGGCTTTCCGGGCGCAGTCCTCCATCGCGGGATTATGCCCGGCGGGGAACTTTTCTTTCTTTAAACGAAATTCGAAATTCCGCAGGCGCTCGATCGACTTCTCAGCCTGGTGCACTCCGTCCAACGTGAAATTAAGCGGCTTGTGAAAAGGCACGGAGGCGAGAAGGTACCGGACGGCCGATGGTCGGTGGCCCCGCGCGATCAGATCGCGGAGGGTATAGAAATTTCCGAGCGACTTCGACATCTTCTCGCCATTCACCACCAGGTGCTCGGCGTGAAGCCAGAAGCGCGCGAAGGGCTTGCCCGTGGCGCCCTCGCTTTGGGCGATTTCATTCTCGTGGTGAGGAAAGATTAAATCGCTGCCGCCGGAATGGATGTCGAAACTTTCGCCCAAATACCGCATGGCCATCGCGGAGCACTCGAGGTGCCAGCCCGGTCGCCCCGCGCCGAATGGTGCTTCCCAGGACGGTTCCCCCGGCTTCGCGGCCTTCCACAAGACGAAGTCGCGGGCGTCATCCTTCTCATACTCGTCCGCGTCCACACGCGCGCCCGCGCGGTTTCCCGATAGATTGATCTTCGAGAGCTTGCCGTACTCCTTAAAATCCGCCACGCGAAAGTAGACAGAGCCTTCGCTGCGATAAGTAAGGCCTTTGTCCTCGAGTCTCTCGACGAGCTTAATCATCTCCGCAACGCAATCGGTCGCACGAACAATCACATCAGGCGGATCGAGGCTCAGCAAATCCCCGTCCACATGAAAAGCGTCAATAAACTTCTGCGTATAGTCCCGCAACGAAAGCCCTGCAGCTTGGGAGTTTCGAATCGTTTTATCGTCCACGTCGGTCAGGTTCATGACGCGCTTAACGGCATATCCGAAGTATTTCAGCGTGCGGCATAGGATATCCTGAAAGACAAACGTGCGGTAATTACCGATGTGCGCGTAGTCGTATACCGTAGGGCCGCAGGTGTAGATCCTCACCTCGTTGCCCGCGAGAGGCTGGAACTCCTGGATGGTCCCTGACAACGTGTTGTAAAGGCGTAAGCTCATAGGGAAAGTGCAGATTCAGACGGGTAACACTTCAAGTTTATCGGCGGCGCAACTTCAAGTCAAACCTCCGCACACGACAGGTGATGTCAAGCTGTTGGTGCAAACGCTCGAAGGATGCGATTTCGCCGGTCTTCGTAAAAGCGGTTATAGATCGAGAAAAGTCCGATCCACGCTCTGCGATGTTGATAAGTTTCCTATCAGGCGCGTCCTTCGCCGGGCTTCGACAAGACAGCGCTGGATGGCGTCAACCCATCCTCCTGCCCCGGTCCGAAGCCGAATAGCCGTCGCGCTCTCGAAGACAAGATTCTTGACAAACAGCCACCGCCCTCAGCAAGGGGCGGTCGGGCCGCTCGCTGTTCGTGCCACATAGCGGCGGAATTTGATGTAAGATTCTCTTCCATAATTAAATTGAGGAGATCGGCCAGTGCCAACCGGCGTCCGCAGCAAGCCTTCTATTCTCTTACCAGGCATTCTCGTTCTTTCGCTGATAGCATCGGCGGCGGCGTGGGCGGCGGCGCCGCGCGATATCGCGGTTCAGGCCACACCGAACGCCAGAGCGCTACCCACCGACCGTGGCGCGGCGGCGGTCTGGCAATCCCTGCTCAAGCTGCGCACGCGGGCGAGCCTGATCATGATCACGGCCCATCCCGATGACGAAGACGGCGGAATGCTGGCGTATGAATCCCGCGGGCAGGGCGCGCGCGTCGCACTGCTCACGCTGAACCGCGGCGAGAGCGGACAGAACGCGATGTCCCCGGATTATTTTGACGCGATGGGCCTGGTGCGCACCGAAGAGCTTCTGGCGGCGGATCGCTACTACGGCGTCCAGCAGTTCTGGACTCGTGTCTGCGACTTTGGATTCTCTAAAACTAAACAACAGACTCTCGACGAGTGGACGCTGCGGCGCGTGCTTTACGACGCGGTGCGGGCGCTGCGAATCACGCGACCGCTCGTGGTGACGTCGGTGTTTGTGGGAGGACCGACAGACGGCCACGGCAACCACCAGGTGGCCGGCGAGGTCGCCCAGCTCGCCTATAAAATGGCCGGTGATCCAAAGGTGTTCCCTGACCAGATTCAGCACGGGCTGCGCCCGTGGACGCCGCTCAAGGACTACGCCAGCGTGCCCTTCGTCAAGCCCACTGCCAAAGGGATCTATGATTACGCCGACCGGAGCTATTACCCCGTGCGGTTTTTCAACTACATTGATAACCGCTGGATGCCCGGGCTGCTCACAGCCAGCGTTGAAGTTCCGGACGGAAACTATGCGCCGCTGGCCGGCTTGTCCTACGCGCAGGTGGCAG
>JBOGJT010000224.1:0-4581 GCA_050745065.1 Terriglobia bacterium | reverse complement strand
CCACCAGCAGACTTGAGCCGGGCCGCCATCACAATCTCTGGGGCCTGTTACAGTCCGGAGTGCTGAGTGAATGGAATGGCTCGAAATGGATCCCGCATCCCTTCCCCACGGCGATGCAGCCCTCCCGTATCATCCGCCTTGACTTTGACACGCTCGGCCGCGTCTGGCTTTTTCCCAATTGCAGCTTGGGCCCGATGGGATTTTTCGATCCCGAGCAAAATTGTAGGACTGCATTTCGGAATTACCGAACGGCACTCTCCGACCGTGCGCGTCCGGTCGAGTTTCTGCACCCGGAAGACGACCGGATGCGCCCGATTTACGGACCCCGTTTCCAAATCGTTTTTGTGGGGCCGTGCGCGGGAGTAAATTACTTTGACGGCCAGCACTGGCGTCTGTGGAATAACGCGCAATTGCCCTCCGGCAACCGGGACATTTCTATACCGCCGTTCTTCGATTCGTCGGGACACGTCGCCCTCAGTATCAACTGCGACACTTGGCAATGGGAACCCGCGACCGGCTGGAAACAAACGAGCGAGGGGCCACCGGAAAATTATGTCCGATTGCCGCCGGATGCCTTTGCTCCGCTACCTCCGCTCCCGGCCGGCTGCGAGACGCTAGCGCCATCGAGCCTCATCCGCGACGCAAGCGGTCGGGCGTGGTGGGTTGCGGACGATGGGCTCTATGAAGGGGTCACCGGCCGCTGTCGCCTGGTTCTTTCCGGCTCCGCGGAGCAACCGTTCATTGATGGCCGGCGGCTTGCCAAGGCCCTTCTTGACGCGCGCGGCGATGTCTTCCTCGAAACCCAGACCCCGTTTTCCGACGTAATCCTGCGGCCATCCCTGTACGTGGGGACGCGCAATTAAATCGAGAAAGACACACGAGGGTATCTATCCGAGTCCCGACGGCTCGCCTTCGCCGCCCTAGGGCACTCAAACCACATCAAGCTTTTGCACGGACGCGGTCAGGCTGGCAAAACTAGAAGGGCCATCGAACGTCGAATATCTCTTATGGAGAGACTGGCTTGAACTAAATTGTACTTTTCTGGAGTTGGCGAACGGAGTTTAACTCGTTTGCGACGAGTGGTACGCCTGGAGGGATTCGAACCCCCGACCTGTTGCTCCGGAGGCAACCGCTCTATCCATCTGAGCTACAGGCGCACACTGTAGGCAGTTTAACCGTTGGGTATGGACGGGTCAAGTTTTCCGGCGCGTAGTTTATAATAACGGGTTTAGGGATCACGATGCGAAAATTCTGTCCTCACCTCCTTATCCTTATCACCGTACTTTGCGCCCTGGAGACTGCGCACGGCATCGCTTTCTCCCAATCAGCACCACGGGAGGTCGACTGGCCGCGCTACGGTGACCAAGGCGGCGGAATGCGGTTTTCGCCGCTCACCGAAATCAATAAGAACAATGTGGCGAGCCTGAAAATCGCCTGGGTATTTCACACCGGCGACATCTCTCGCGGCGAAAACGGGCGGCAGAAGAGTTCTTTTGAATCCACTCCCATCATGGTGGATGGAACGCTCTATGTGAGCACACCGTTCAGCCGTGTTATTGCGCTCGACCCGGCCACAGGAAAAGAGAGATGGGGTTACGATCCTCATCTCGACCTTTCGGCCGGCTACGCTGACGGGCTTATCAATCGCGGCGTTTCTACCTGGCTTGATCCCACACGAGCGGTAGGCCAGCCATGCCACCGGCGCATCTTCATCGGGACCATCGATGCGCGCCTGATTGCGCTCGACGCCTCAACGGGCAAGCCCTGCGCCGATTTTGGCAAAGATGGCCAGGTAAATTTGACGGCGGGATTCACGAGAATCAGCCGTAAGGGCCAATACGAGGAAACGTCGCCGCCCGCGGTGATCGATAACTTGGTGATCACCGGCTCGGGTATCAGCGACAACGACAAGGTGGACATGGCAAGCGGTGTAGTCCGCGCGTGGGACGCGCGAACCGGCGCACTGCGCTGGAGATGGAATCCCATCGCGCCCAACAACACCACGAAGCCGCCAACACCTGGTGAGAAAAATGCGTGGTTCACCGGCGCGGGCAACGCCTGGGCGCCTATTTCGGTAGACGCCAAGCGCGACTTGCTTTTTGTCCCGACCGGTAGCGCGAGTCCTGACTACTGGGGCGGCTTCCGCAAAGGAGACGACAAGTGGGCGGATTCTGTGGTTGCGCTACGCGCCAGTACGGGACGGTTCGTCTGGGGCTTTCAACTGGTCCATCACGACTTGTGGGATTATGATACCGCCGCGCAGCCGCTGCTTGCCACCCTCCGCCGCAATGGCCGCGAAATCCCGGTGGTAATGCAGGGCAATAAGACAGGTTTCCTCTACATTCTCAACCGTGACAACGGCAGGCCTGTGTTTCCCGTGGTCGAGCGGCCTGTGCCCCAAAGCCGCGTGCTGGGCGAGCAGACGTCGCCCACGCAGCCCATTCCCATTGCTCCTCCGCCGCTAGTCCCGCAGCTGATTTCTGCCGCCGACGCTTGGGGGATGAATGCGCCGGAGCGCTCCGCTTGCCGCTCACGCATGGCAAAGCTCGATACCGGCCCCATCTTTACGCCGCCCAGCGTCAAAGGGATCATTGCCATTCCCGGCAACGTCGGCGGCCTGAACTGGAGCGGCGGCGCGTTTGATCCGAAGAATCAGATCTATGTCACCTTCGTGGATAACGTTCCCTTTGAGGTGCACTTGATCCCCTGGGACCAGATTCCGGAGACGATGAACGAATTCAGGTCCGGTAAACTGCGTGGCGAGCTGGCCTTGCAGCGCGGAGCGCCCTTCGGCATGACGCGCGTTCCGCTGTTTGCGCCGCACGGCCTGCTCTGCGTTGCGCCTCCTTGGGGAATGCTCGTCGGTGTAAATCTCACCAAGGGCACAATCGCATGGAGCGTGCCGCTTGGGACTACCCAAGATTTAATTCCGAAGATGCCTCCCAAAGATTGGGGTGTCTACGGTCTTGGCGGCCCCATCGCGACGGCTAGTGGACTAGCCTTCGTTTCCGGAACGGCAGGCGATGATTACCTGCGCGCCTTTGACATTCAAACCGGGACGTTGCTCTGGCAGGGCAGGCTCCCCGCTGGCGGTCAGGCAACGCCAATGACCTACAGCGTGAACGACAAGCAGTACGTGGTGATCGCGGCAGGTGGCCACGGCAAGCTGGGAACAAAGCAAGGAGATTCCCTGGTGGCGTTTGCACTGCCGGGAAAATAAGATGCCGTTCTGGGAATAACCGGATCGGGTGGAACACCGCACGGCACTGCCCCTCACATGGAGGCTGCGGGCGTCTTTCCCGCGTCGTTGTGAAACGTCACCTCAATAAGCATCCGCACCGGCACCGGTTTACCGTCAAGTTCGCCGGGCGTGAATTTCCAGGTTCGCACAGTCTTTAGTGCACTCTCATCAAGACCCTTCCCCAACGGTTTCGAAACCTCTTTGGCGCTCATCAGGCTACCCTTATCGCTGACCACCACGGAAAGCACAACGTCACCGCTGAGCTTGGCCTTGTGAGCTTCGGGTGTGTAAGGAGGGTCAGGAGCATGCACCAGTTTAGGCGGTCGGCCGTCGGCTCGGCCCATATAGGCTGTGGTTCGGAACTTATAATTCTTGGCGCCCGTTGACGAACTGCCTACAGAGCTCTGATGAGCGGGCAGGTCAGCCAGCGTATAGTGAATTTCGATGCGCGTTCGAGCCGGCAACAGCGGACTTGGCGCATAGCGCCACTGTTTCACGGCGTTTTCGGCGGACTTAACCAGCGCGGACGGCCCGCTGATCAGTCTTACTTCCGTAACATCGCCTTTCTTGCTGATCAGGACCTCAAGGCGGACGGTTCCCTGAATGCCTGCCTTCTTGGCCTCGGCCGGATAATGTGGCATAACGCTGCGCACCACTCTGAGCTGCTTCACGTCCACGCGATGCGGCGCCGCACCATTCTGGATGACCGCTCTGAGATGCAGCGACGGCCTGTCTTCGACACCGGCTTCGATTCCTCCAGGAATGCGCGATTGGATCGCCACTTTATCCGGAGCGCCGGTTGGAATCCTCAGCGGAAAAGCCCACACAGCGGCAGCGCCTGTCAGCATGAGGGCCGCGGCAGCCGCGAAACACGTTGCAACCAATCTGAACCGTGACATGGAAACCTCCTTCACCATTAAGCTGACGCGCTCGGAAAGCTGACCTTCGCGTAAAAACAGGGGAGCGGGGACGCTCCCACAACACAAATCCCGCTGCGCCATCTCGAGCAAAGCGCTCAAATACGCCTGCCGCGATTGCGTCCGGCGGACCACTTCTGCGTCCACCGTCTGCTCGCGGCTCAACCGGATGTTGCGGACCGCCCACCAGAGAGCGGGGTGGAACCAAAACAACGCGAGGACCAATTCTTCCACCATATTCCATGCCCAGTCGCGCCGCGCTACGTGCAGCAACTCATGGCAGATGATCGCCTTCTGCTGGGAGCTTGCTAACTGGAAAAAGCGCTCCGGCAGCAGCACCGCCGGAGAAAGAAGGCCGAACGTTGCCGGCGTTTGCAGCTCGCTTGAAAGTAAGATCGCCGGAGAAGCCGAGGTAAGCCGCCG
>JBOGJT010000223.1:0-13631 GCA_050745065.1 Terriglobia bacterium | reverse complement strand
CTGGACGAACGTTACCGCAACATTCGCGGAGCGCCCCATGCGGAACACGGCCGGGAAGAGGCGCGAACGCATACTGGCGACGTGGTCGCTGTGATGAGCACCCAGCGCAGCTTACGCGAATTCCGAGAACGGTTCGCGGCACAGTTTCGCGAGGACGTTGGACTGATGAATCGCACGTATCAGATCATCCGGGACTATTTTGGGCAGCGCAGCGCACCCGGTGTGATCTTATACGCTGAGGCACTTATGCGGGACCGGACAGCGGACAGCATCAGAGACTTGGAAAGTGAACTGCGGCGCGCACAGCCTGCCGGAGGTCTACGGCTCCCTCACCGGCATGAGGGCCGCCGGCCGGCGCACGACCGGCGACCAGGCCCTGCTGTTCATCGACGATATCCGCGCGCGCCTCTCGCTGGTTGCGCTCGACGAGCAGGAATATTTTCAAATGCTGCAGGCGTCCACCGCGGCGGGTATCGCCGGCGGCGCCATTTACGACGCGATCCTCGGGCATTGCGCGCTCAAGGCCGGCGCCCAAGCCCTCAACCCTGGAACGCGAAAGATTTTCAGCGGCTGCCCTCGGCCATCGCCGCCATCGTAAAGACCCCATGACGCGCGGCTGGCGGCGTGCTGACCGCGGGTACGCGAGTTCGAAAGCGACATCACGGGCCTCCGGATTAGTTGTATTGGATTGGCAGCGTCACGATAGAGTTGCTGAATAGTAAACAGAGAGGGTGCGGCTTGTCAACAGAAACCGGATTTTGGGGTGATGCCTCTGAAGCTGCAGTAAATTCATATACTCACCCCAGAGACACAGAGAAAAGCCGAGACGGCGGCGCTACGCTCCAGCAACTGTGAGCATTACTCGATTTTTACGTTTTTGCTATGTATCGCGGCGGACTTGGAGTATGCTGTCGGAAACGGGAGGGACAGGTGCCAGCCAGCGGTTATCGCGCCTTTTTTACCCAAGCGACAGGTAACGGTCCGTACCCTTATCAGGAAAGGCTCGCGCGCGAGCCCGTTGACCGTCGGAGCCTTGCGGCGCTTCCCCAGGTCTACGCCTTCGCCCGTGTCTCTGCCGTCGTGGGGTTGAACGTCCAGGATTACTTCCCGCTCAAAAAACGCTGGTGGCTGCGCCTGCGGGAGAAGAAAAACGGCAAGGTCAATGAAATGGGCTGCCATCACAAGCTCGAGCAATTCCTGGATGAGTACATCACCGGCGCCGGCATCGCGGACGATAAGGGGCCGCTGTTCCCCGCCGCCATCGGCAGAACGGACAAGCTCTCCGACCGGCCCATGTCGCGCGTCGATGCCTGGTACATGGTGCGACGGCGGGCAAGGGACGCAGGCATTGAAGCCGCGGTACGGAATCAGCCCTTCCGCGCGACCGGCGTCACCGATTACCTCAAAAGCGATGGCTCGCTCGCGGAAGCCCGCAAGATGGCGAGCCATGCCGACACGCGCGCCACGCAGCTTTACGACCGGCGCGGCGATGTCGCCTCGCTTGACGAATACGGCAAGGTGGGGATTTGAGGGGGGACGTGGCAAAAAACGACACTTATAGAATCGGCATTGATGGCTCCTGGTCGCTTGAGGATTTTTACGAGTTTCCGCGTGTTTTTGGGCAGGTGTACGCGTTTCATTGCGCGTTCGCGCTAGAGGCACATGACCCGGAACGGCTAGTTCACACGTTTGAGTCATTTCCGTGGCGTGGTGGCTACAGTGCGGTTAATTTCTATGGCTCTTTGTACAGCCAAATTCCCCCTAGATTGCGGCCACAGGTTAAGTCAATCAGATATGCCTCGCCCGGGTGGATTGAGCTTACCGAGTTGATGTTCTTAGCTGCTATAGGCGTCGGTCGTGTGGTAAAGGGCTTCGTCAACTCGGCAAGCGCATTAAATAAGCTTTACGGTGAGATCTACGAAGGTCTTCACGCTCGAGAACTTATGCGCGTTGAAGCCAAGCGTGAACATCTGGAGCTTGCGAAGAGAGAACTCGATTTCGCGGAAGGTGCGTCGGAGCGACTGGCTAAGGGCCTGGGGTTTGAAAACCCAGCGGCACTGAACGAGTTGACGGGCAATCAACTAGCGACGGTAAAGATTTTGCTATCGGACTTTCGGCGTATTCGGACATTGGCGTCTTACGTTGAAGAGGGCAAGGCTGAGTTCCCTGCCGACGAAACCGGAGAGCAAGATTGATAGTGTGTGGCAGGTCGTGAATGGGCAGGTAGGCTCTGTCCCGCCGCGCTTTACGCTCCCGTACCCGCAGTCATGGGTGGATTAGCGTAGAATTTTGACCGTCCTCTGCGGTGACTCCTTATGGGGATGAAGGTAAAGAGGTGGATTATGCCTATTAAACCTCCGCCGCCAATCCCACAACCGGGAAAGCTATGTGATGGCTGTCATGAGCCGTTCGCATCAGGCGACACGCCATGGTGGTGCGGGTTCTGCTTAGGCTGGTTCTGTAACCGGTGTGCAGAGAAGCACCCTACGCATCCGTTCCCGGGGTAGTGTCGTTGCGGTGTCATCGGCGGGAGCCATTTCTACCGTCGCCGAGCCGTGATTCACGGCTCCTTAATGCGCATATGTTGTGCACAACGGAACCCCAATAAAACCGAGCCTGCCGTTTTTGTGCGAAAGTCTTGAATTATGCAAGGCGCTGGTTCCCTGGCGATCGGTACTGATGCGGCGATAGGCAACGCAGGCGTGCGTGGCTGAGCCTCCGGGAATTAGATATTTGAGGACCACGCTTCATCGACGGTGTAGACGTGAACTGTTTGTGTTAAAACGCCCAATGGCGTGGTTTCATCCGAAAGGGCCGACTCGACGATTTGCCGAGCCTCGCAGAAGTGATTTCGGCGGTTGCACAGTTCCTAAGCCCCGTGGCTACAACTTTGAATGCCGGAAGGCTCTTCACCGGAAAATGGTTTGCCCCTGGACCGTGGACTATCAGGCAGGTGCAGCGCTCCCCGACCGAGTTAACATCCCGGCAACTGGCGTTTCGCGAGCCGGACTTGAGTAGATGGATTTCGATCCAATTCCGAATCTGTACTTGACACGTCGAGTTGGAGCGCCGAGAGCTGGATGGGGCCGTTCTACCCGCCTGGCGCGCTGCCGGAACCAGCTTTCGGAAATCATCCACCATGACGATGATCAGGTGCTGTTCGTGAACCTAGGGCCGGCGGGCGCTGGCGCTCGATCTGTACGAGACTCTCGAAGAGATCGCGAAACGGAAAAAGGTGTCCCTGGCCTTGGTTGTGCGTGATGCAGCGGAAAGATATGTTGCGGACCAAACCGCCCAAGGCAGGAAACGACAGGCGGAGATCCACCAACGCGATCGGAAATTAGAAAGCATATGAAATTTACCAAGCCCCAGCTCGACGCCATACAACACGGAGATTTGAACCTGCAACTGATCGCGTGTGCGGGCTCCGGCAAAACGGAGGTGGTCGCACAAAGAATCGCGACTCACCTGAAGGCTGGGCTGAGGCCGGGCAACATTATCGCGTTTACCTTTACTGATAAAGCAGCAGCGGAACTGAAAGACCGCATCGTCACCCGCTGCCGCGAGGCCATGGGTGACGTGTATGGCTTGGCCGAAATGTATGTAGGCACGATCCACGGGTTTTGCCTCGACCTTCTCATGACCGAGGTTCATGATGCGCTCAAATTCAACGTCCTCAACGAAGTTCAGCAGACTCTTTTCATCGACCGCCACTCCAAGGCCAGCGGACTCACCACCTGCACCGACCTCAAGGGTGCCGCGCTCAGGCGTTACCGCGACACCAACCACTACCTCTCAGCTCTAAACATCCTGCGGGAAGATAAGCCTGACGCAAAAACCCTCACTGCCTCTCCGCTCCCGGCCGCGCTCGACACCTATCAAACGCTTCTGAACGACCGGCGCTACTTCGACTACTCAGAGATACTTAGCCGCGCTGTCGTCGAGCTCACCACAAATAGGGGTCTCCGTGAGCATCTCGCCAAGCGAATCCGCTACGTCATCGTCGATGAATACCAGGACTTGAATCCCATTCAAGAGGCAGTCGTGTGGTCTCTCCACGAACTAGGAGACCACCTCTGCGTCGTCGGCGATGACGATCAGACCATTTACCAATGGCGGGGCAGTGACGTGGAAAACATTTTAACGTTCCAGAAGCGCTACCCCAAGGTTAGCCAAATCCGCTTGGAGGACAATTTCCGATCGAGCGAGGGCATCATCGAAACAGCGCGCAAATTCATCGAGAAAAACACGGTCCGCCTTCCAAAGAACATGAAGCCGACCGCCGCCCAGCCTTTCGATCCCGGCGATATCTGTGCCGTACAGTTCGACGACCCCAAAGCCGAGGCCGAGTATATCGTTAAGACAGCCCAGGCCCTCCATGGCGTTGCGTTCAAAGACCCGACTGCGGACGACGCCAAGCACGAACGCGGACTAGCCTGGTCCGACATGGCCATCCTTCTCCGCAGCGTTTCCCGCAACGCCGCTCCGATCACTGCCGCGCTCGACGCCGCCAACATCCGCTATGTCGTCGTCGGTATGAACAACCTTTTCGACACACGCGAGGCGAATGCCGCCAGAGAGCTCTTCTACTACATGGCAGGCCGTGCGGCGTCAAATGCGACCACCGTGTTCGATGCTTGGACGAACGCAAACCTCGGCCTCGCTCCGGCCGACCTGCAATTCGCCATTGCGAATGTGACAAAAGCTCGCGCCACTCTCGAGAATCCGACTGAACGCTTCGGATTCTACTCTATCCAACGCACCTTCACGACTTTTCTGGAGCAGGCCGGCGTTCGCGAGGAGCGTGTTCTCGGTCGTGGCGAAATCGTTTTCTACAACCTAGGCAAGTTCTCCCAGCTAATCTCAGATTTCGAAACCATCCACTACCACTCGAGGCCCGGGGGAAAATATGAATCCTTCGGCGATTTTCTCGAATTCCACGCCGAGGATGCCTACCCGGAGGGCTGGCAGAACAACCAGTATGCCAATCCGGACGCGATCCGCATCATGACCGTCCATCAGGCCAAAGGGATGCAGTGGCCGGTGGTTTTCGTTCCGGCGCTCATCAAGAACCGCTTCCCCAGCAAGGCTCAAGGCGGCCGAAGCGTCTGGCACATCCTGCCGGCGGCCGCGATCCCCAAACAGATTCGTTACCGTGGCACCATCGAAGATGAACGCCGCCTATTCTACGTCGCGGTAACGCGCAGCCAGAAATTCCTCCACCTTACTTACGCCCCCGTCCCTGGCAACCAACTCTTCCAGAGCCCGTCGGAATTCTTGACCGACGTTTATGTGTCCAAACACGTAAAGCGCAAGCCAGCCGACTACTCCGCGCGCAAGCGTTTGCCGCCGACTCCTCGAAAGGGAGTCGCCAATGTCGTCTTTTCCTTCTCCGATGTGAAGTATTTCTTCGAATGCCCTTATCAGTTCAAGCTCCGCATTCTCTATGGCTTCAACGCGCCAATCCATGAAGCCCTCGGCTATGGTCGCTCGCTGCACAACGCGCTTGCCGAGGTCCACGCTCGCGCTCTCGACGCCGATTACGCAACGCCAGCCGAAGCGGACAGCCTGACCGAGCGGCACCTCCACACGCCATACGCCTACGAAAAACTTCGCGAGAAGCTTGGTGTGCTTTCGGCAAGGCTGCCCAATTTGTTCATCGGTAGAGAGGATCCTTGCAGTTGTTGCTTTCCTGGAACTTGCTCTCAACCCTTTCCACTCCCCAAATTTTTCGGCCAGCTCGCTTGGGATGTTTCCGAAAATGCTCATTCCTGTTCTTGAAATGCTGGTCGATGGCAGCCTTCGCCGCATCGAGGGATTGGTAATCGCTACTGTGGATGATCGCTCGTGCCATACCGCTGAAAACCGACTCGATGACGTTGAGAAATTGTGCCCCGGCGGGCAGTGGGGCAGTTTTTACAACTGGGTAACCTTGGGCTGGACCTTCTTCGTTCCTGGTCGCAATCTGTGAAAACAGCTCGTTTGAAATGTGCCAAGAGGCGGCATCCCAGGACAAATAGATCGTTTGGCAGCCGCGATACTGTGTCCGCAACAGGTCCATCATCTTGATCATTTCTTGGGTATTCTTCTTCTTTGAATAGAAATGGGTTACTTGGTTTCGGGACAGCTCCAGGGCGGCAGTGATGATTAGATGACCCTTTGATTTCTGCCACTGCGGTACCGTGTAGCTCTCCTCCGGTCCTACACGCTTCCGCCCACCTCTCTTTATCACCGCGAATGGTCCATATTCATCGATTGAGAAGAACCTTTCGTTTGGACCAAGATTCTGAAGAGTGCGTGTAATCTCTTTGAGTTTGCCTTTGTAGTTCGGATCAGTGCTAGTCAGAACCCTTTTGGCTTTGCGGTACCGATAGCCCGCCTCGCGGATGATCTTCTGGATGTTGCTTCGTGCTATCCGCAGTCCCCGCTTCACCATAACCGAATGAATATCCTGTTGTCTCCACGTTGTTCGGTTGATCCCGTATGTTGATGGCGGGGCGTGTAGTATTTCAAAAACCGCGTCTCGGTAGGCCTTGTCCTTAGCCTTGCAATAGTCGCGGGTGAACGGCAGAAGGAAGCGGCAGCCGTGTTGGGCGAACATACGAAGCCAGCTGTCAACCGCCGAGTGGGTTACCCCGAGAAAGCTTGCAACATGACTGACTCGGATGTGGCGGTGGTATGAAAGGACTGCCATCGCTCGATTGCGATACTTTAGCGGTTCGTTACAAACGCAAGTCAGCAATTTGCCTAGACTCTCTTCGCTGAGTGTGTCACCGACGGCTCGGCGGATCTCTTCGCTGCTGAGCAGTCCCTGCGTCAATGAGATCATCCATTTCTGCTCGGCTTCTCTGGATTCACGAGCCCCCAACTGTTCCTGGAGGACGCCGATGCGGCTTTGGCGATTATCGGGCGGCTTGCCGGCGGTGGGCTTCCGTCCCAACGCCGCAGCGCCGTTGTCGAACAGCCGTTTCAACCAACCATAGAAGATATTCGGCTGTAGTTGGAATTGATCACAGAGACGTACAGCCGGGACTCTATTAAGTAAGTGGCGGCGGAGAATTGTGAGCTTTTCTTGCGGCGAGTAATTCTTACGTACTTTCCTCACGATGGATCGTTTCTGTCCTGGCCCCCGGATCCTGCGCGTATCCGCAGATGTGAAGACCTACGCGGAGCGGAGTTTGGGTTTTGCCGGAGCGCTGGCCAAAAACCTTATTCAAGTCGGCTTTGTGAAATGACGTCCAGTCCTTATGGCCGCAGCTTATGGTTTACGGCCAGGGAACGCATTTTACTTCGAAGGGGGGCTGGAGCGGGATCGTCGCTCGTACGGGCCTGTGCAAGAGTCTGGCGGTAATTCCACGGCATCCAAGCTGCCGGATTCTTTGCCAGTTCCTCGGCGTGTTTCTGCAGCTCGATAAGGTACTCAAACGGATTCGCGCCGTTCAGCTCACACGTGTGGATCAGGGTCATAAACAGATCGCCCACCTCGGCGCCGTTCTCGGTCTTATAGAACAGCGAATTCTTCCGATGCAGAATGCATTTTTTCAGGGCCCGCTCGACCAGGTTCGAGTCCAGCGGCGCGCCGGCCTCACGAAGGAACAGCGTCAGCCGCTGCCAATGGTTCAGGCAGTAACGGATCGCCTCGCCCAGACCCGAATTGGGCTCGACCTTCTTTTCCTGGAACTGAGCGAGGAACCAGGCGTGCAGCTTCCCCATGACGGGCTGGCTGTGCTCTTGGTGAAAACGCAGCCGCTCCTCGGCCGAAAGACCCAGCCGCTCGGCCTCGGCATCGTGGCGATAGACGTCACGGAAGCTTTCCAGCACGAACCGGCACTCCTCGGGGAAGTTGGGCGTCACCTCGACAAAACGACGCCGGGCGTGGGCGTTGCAGTTTCCCCAGAGAATTTCCAGCTTCTGCTCGAGCTTCGGCACGTTGCGTGACAAGGCATCCGACATTTGAATCGGCGGCGGCAGTCCCTGGGCCCGCTCGGCCAGCACGCGGGCGAAATTCTCCCCCGCATGCTTCCGCCCTGTGAAGAACAGCGCGATCCGCTGCCCGTGCCGCGTCCGAGACACAATGCCGGAGGTGAACAGCCCCGTCCGCTCCTTGGAGCCCGACGATTCTCTCTCCTCCGCGCGCTGAGGGCTCGCCCGCGCCAGCGCCAGGATCTTCATGTTGGTGTCATCGTTATAAAACACCTCGCCTTGCGCCGCCTGGCGAATCAGCTCTTCGAAAACGGGCCGGATCACGGCGGCTATGGCCTCAACGATTTCCCACTGGGTCGAAGCGGGCAGCGGAATCCCCAAGCTCGCCTCCAGCCTCTCCAGCCGATCCCACGGCACCCCGCTCCCGTACTTCAGCAACCCGATCATCGCCCCCGCCGTCGCGTCGTATTTCTCCTCGCCTACACCCTCCGGCGCCTCGGCTTCAAAAATCTCGCCGCACAGGTTGCAGCGCAGACGCTCCAGTTCATAGACCGTGGCCGCAATCGGCGCCTGCCCCACCACCCGGATGCGCAGCGCGGGCTCCTTCTGTTCGTACACCTTGCCCTTTAAGCACTCCGGGCAACGGTCTCCCGGCTGGAGCGAGGCGTGCGCGATTTTGATCCGGCGCGCGCCCCCATAGGCTCGCGCACCGTTTCGACCGTGTCCCGGTTTCGGCTTCTCATTCCTGTTTGGAGGCGGATGGTTTTTCGCAGGAGCTTGGATCCCGGCTCGCTCCAGCACCTTGCTCGTCTTCTCCGTGCTCGGTTTCATCAGCAACGCCCGCAGCCGGCTAATCGTCGCGTCCTTGTCCCCAATCCGCTCGACCAGGTAACGGAAGGCCTCCAGCAGTGACCGCAGCTTCTCATAGCTCTCCTCATCCAGAGGCCTCTGGCGCAACTGCTCCAACAGCGTTTCCAGTTCTTCCAGGTTCACGTCAATCACCTCGCCGCGTGCCTTCATGCTACCCCTCGATCAGCAACTGGCGAAAGCGCGGCGTCAGCGGATAACCCAGCACTTCCTTGACCGAGCGGTTGGGCCGCTTCGTCGGGCAGTTCTTCCCTCGCCCCGTCGTTCGTCCCATCACGACCCAGTTGGCGGCTCGATAACAGGTGCCCCGATGCCGCTCGGGATCCACGAACGTTTCTAGAAAGTAGATCGGGTGCCCGTAAGTTCGTTCCCAATCACCCGAGATTCTTCGCGCCATCTCCCCCAAGATGTGTGAGGCCAGTAGTTTGACTTGAATCCACGGCAGAATCAGGTAACGAGGGTTATAGGCGAGAAAACGAAGGTTGCGGCGTCGCGCCTCCGCTGGCCAGCCGATAAAGCGATCGCGCGCGCTCAAGTGCCGTGGCGCCGACGACCACGCCAGACAGGCAATCGGACGGCCCGAGGCATACACCGTGTATTTGAGGTGTTCCCCAACCGGCTGGACACACTGAAGCGGATGGTACTGCTCCAGCAGGTTGTTGAAGAGAGGCTCTTCCGGCGTGCGCCGCACCAGGCGAAACTCCAAGGGCCGAAGCGTGCTCAACGGAACCGCTAGCGGCGTCCTGTCCACGACGACTTCCTCTGCCTTCCATCGTCGGCCCCGGTAGCGAGCCGCCGGGTTGAAACCCTGCTGTTTCGCCGGCGGCAACACGATGTGCCCGGCACGGTGGAGTCCCAGCAACAGTCCCCGGCAGACCATGTCGCGCGGCGCGCCGTTCGCCTGCTTCCATCCCCAGGCCTCGCACAGCACGAGCGAGAGCCGCCGGCGCGTGGCCTCGGGATGCGCTCGGACCAGTTGGCGGATGAATTCGACTTGGGCGGCGGTAATAACCTGACTGCGGTAACGAAACGTGCCATCCATGGGCCGAAGCGTAGCAGAGATGCCGGAAGAACGCAAGCCCCCGCGCTCTCCGTTCGCTCCGTCCGAGTTTTTTCAGCTTGCCACGCTCACCCGCCGCCACATCGGCGCCGCCTGCGTGGCCGTCGGATTGCCCGCCGCCAGCAGGACCTGCAGTTGGTGCGCCTCCAGTCGCCGCGCCACCTCTCGGGCACTCAGTCCCTCCGGCCACCAGCGAAAACGCCCCTTCGAAAGCCGCTTCTGCGCCAGCCAAAATCCCTGGCCATCGTAGGTAAGTAGTCTAAGCGCCGTTCCCCGCCGGCTCCGAAATACGAACAGCGCGCCCGAGAAAGGATCCGCCCGAAGCTTCTCCTGGCAGAGCCGCGCCAGCGAATCGATCCCTTTGCGACCGTCCACCGCCTCCAACGCCACCAGGATGCGCATCTGCGGCACAATCTGAATCATCGCTTCGAGCTCCACAGGTTCCGGATCAGAGCCACCAGATCCAGGCTCTCCAGGCTCGCCAGATGAATCTTCATCTTTGATCCTTGAGCGTTTTCCAACTCGACGGTGCAAGGGGAAACCACGGTCGGCGGGGGTGCGAGCTCCACGAAAGTCGTCAAGGGCGGCTGAGCATGCCTGCGGCCTCCGGCCGCCCGGACGCGTTCCTTCAGCGCCGTGTAATTGAGCCGGAGCGCTCGGCAGGTTGGATTGAGGCCGTGCTCCTGGGAGGCTCCCACCGCCAAAGCCCACAGCCCCTCGGGAATGGGAGACCGGCTCTTGGGTGGGCGGGTCCTCCGCCACCGCTCAAACCGTCCTTGAGCCTCCTCCAGCTCAGTGTCAACTCCGCGGGTCCTTCGAGTAATCATCAGTCTGTCCTCCTGGCCCAGCTGGGCCACAGACTGACGATATCAACACCCGCTCCTTCAAGTTAAGCAGGCTTGCCGAAGCCTCACCAAGCATCGTCCTACAAGTCTTAGCTCGACCTTCTCACCAGGATTGCTGCTTGCGATGGAAGGGCGGGGTTTCAACCCCGCCCTTCCGCTCGTATCCGTGAGAAATCCGGATTAGGCTTACGTTTTTTGACGAGGAAGAGACGCGAAACTTTGGTCCAAAAAGCCTGGCGTTCCGGAAAAGCAAGGGAGTTACACAGACCGCGAATCCGACGTGGCGAACCTTGACGTGCAGTCGGCTAAGATGCCCGTGAGCGGTGCAGAGACGGCCTTCGGCGAGATAGCTCTGCCTAGCGATTGCCGATCGTGTCTGGATTCACAACGCGGAAAAAATCCGCCAACTCGATCTCGTTCGCAAATTGTCGGAGCGCGCTAAACACGCACTTCGGTTGAGGAAACCTCTGGTAACTGAATTAGTGGGAGCCAGCAGGTCTCCTTCCACGTTGCAAGTCGGCTTTGTAGTTCTGTTACAGGCAGATTTTGTTACAGTTGGAAGCCCTGATGAAATGGGCTAAGCGTACCTTGTTTGTTATCATTACTTGTGTTCAAACGCCCAGAATCGAAACCAGGCCCTCCTGTTTTGTCGGCATACGCTCCCGCTCGGCACTAAGACGGCGTAAATAAATAAAGGTATCAACCTGCGCTCATCCTTTGGACGTGTAGGTGCTGATGAGGTCTGATGACATAGTTCCATTCGCCATGAAACTTAGCAGGTTGAAGATTGATGCCTTTCATTTCTTCCGGGGTGACTTTGCGGCCGGTTGGATATTTGCGGCGATCCAATCGGCAGGTCACTTTCAGTCCTTTCGCCGTCGTGGTCTTGGCAATGAGATGGACAACGGTTTCGTAATCTCGCAGGGGTTCACCACGCCAATTCGACGAGATGAAGGAAAAAAGGCGATGCTCGATCTTATTCCACTTGCTCGTCCCCGGTGGGAAATGACAGACCGAAATGGGCAGCCCTGTTTCATCCGCGAAGGTCTGCAACTCCACTTTCCAGAGACGCAACCGCCAGCCATTGCTGCCCCCGCCGTCGGCCGTAATCAGGATCTCGGTTGCCTCCGGGTAGAGCCGTCTGCCTTCCTGGCGCCACCATCCCCGGATGGACGCCACCGCAAACTCTCCGGTGTCGTGATCGGTCCCGACATTGACAAACCCGGTGTTGCGCCCGACATCATAAATGCCATAGGGGTAGGCACGCGGCACGTCGGGTGTAGGGAAATCGTGCCCGTGAACCTTTATCGGCTGTTGCGCCGGAAGCCATTGCTGGCCGGCGTTATCGTAGTTGCCGACGAGTTCTTTCTTCTTGGTATCCACCGAGATCACGGGGCGGCCCTGCGCCAGGCATCTTTTCACTGCGGCATTGATGTACCGAAATTGCGCGTCGCGGTCGGGATGGTCTCGCCCCTCCTCCGTCTTGCGATTGCTCTGAAGACTATAGTTGAGGCCATGCAGAAGCTGAGCGACCTTCGCATGGCTGACCGGATGTTTGTGCCGGCCCAACTCCTTGGCAATCGCCCGTGTGCTCTTACAAATCCATCGCAGCGCCGATTCCGGATCGCCCCGCGTTTGATGGTCGATCATCTCTTCCAACGTATTCACAAGCCGCGGGTCCGATACGGTAATGAGCTTGCGCCCGGCTCCGGGGCGGCGAATACGACCCTCCGCCGACGCGGAACCCTTTTCGATTTCACGGATGCCTTTGGAGATCGCCTTGCGCGACAGTCCGCACGCACGGCGCACCAGACTCACTCCCCCATAGCCCAAAGCGCGCGCTTCGCTGGCCGCCATAAGGCGCCGTGTGCGTTCGTCCAGCAAGGGCCACACAGCATGGAACTTCGCAGTCAACTCGGCAAGATTGTCCACGCTCAGGTAGCATAACAATCATCAGCACAGGATGCTACCTTTATTTATTTACGCTGCCTTACCACGAGCTTTACCCATCCCTCAGAGAGGTGCACACAGGTTACGGCTGATGGTGGCAGCCTAAACTAAGTTGCTTTTTCGTGCTCGAAGTAGGAAGATCGAGCGCAATGCGGGGGACACACAGTACATTGACGCACCGGTTCAGGTTCGCATGGCCTACAAAGTTGTCGTTAGCTACTCAACTCACAACATTCACATCGCGCAATGGACTGTCCAGGCTCTCTCAAGGCCTGGCATCACCGAGGTCTTTGTAGCGGAGTATTCTCTCGAGCCAGGAGCGGAGCTGGACGAGAGAATTCTCGCCGAGATACGAGCCTGCGATATGTTCATCCTTCTATGGAGCCGTGCTGCCCGGCAGTCCGATTGGGTCCCAGCGGAAGTAGGAGCCGCACGAATGGCACGCAGACTCATTGTTCCAGTTGTGCTAGAGCCGAATGTTCCGCTCCCCGGCTTTATCGCACAGGTCAAACACCTTCGGGCATATGAGGATTGGCAGGGTGCATTCACTAATCTCAAGGAGTTTGTCAACGCTCAGGCAATGGAGGCGGCGCAGCGACAGAAGGCCGCTGTCGTTCTCGGTCTGATTCTTGCTGGCATCATGCTTTTTGGCGGAGGCGGTGGTTGAACCCTCTCGCCCCGTTGACCCCACGGCTTTCCTAATAAAGCGACGATCATGCGACCGCTTTAGAACATATAACATAACCTCCTTTATGCTCAGTCACTTGCCTGTGATTGTCGGGGAAGGGCGGCGCTCGAATCACGACTTCCTGATGCTTGCACTAGGCACCGGGCTGGCGCATACCACGCCGTACTTGATGTGATACAATGTATCACGGAGGCGTTAAAGCTATGGCGGCGACGGCAACAGTACATATCCGCGTGGACGAGAAGGTCAAGGAGAAGGCCACGAAAACACTGGCAGCGATGGGCATGTCGGTCTCCGA